>NZ_JBFTKN010000019.1:0-107296 GCF_056395965.1 Dyella sp. 05T440 | reverse complement strand
GAGGAAAGCCCGAAGGGTGGCCGCATGGATGCGGCCAGTTTTTCGACAGGACAGGGATGTCCTGTCGAAAAACCCCGTAACCCGCACGCGCACCTGGAGGGCCAAAGGCCCGGAAGGCGCGTCATCCGGGGGGCCCTTTCTTTTGGTTACTTTTCTTTGGGCAAGCAAAGAAAAGTAACCCGGCCTCCGGCAGGAGGGCGGAAGCCCGCGGCAGGCGAGCCAGATCGCCGTATCGCTAAAACCAAACACCGAGGCTCTGGATGACCAGCCATTCGGCTGTTGAAGAGCGCTTCCGGCCTAAGCCGGCATGACGATCAAAAGAACCCAGCCTGCGCAGGACAACGAGCAAGAACCGGGGGTGTGCGTGTGGACGGGACGAAAGCGTCAGCCCCCCCAACTAGCGATCCCCTCCCCTCCGCGCCATCATGTCCCCCTCCCCCACCCGCCCGGCCCAAACACCGCCAGGCGCCGCCGCCCGGAGTCACCATGCACGACCGTCTCGCCTCGCTCTATCCCCAGCACCTCGCCACGCTGCGCGACCGTGCCGACAAAGCGCTAACCCTGGGCGGCGGATTCGACCACTTGGTAATCGCCGCAGGGACGCCGCTGCGCAAGTTTCTGGACGACCAGGACTACCCTTTCGTCGCCAACCCGCTTTTCCGCCACTGGCTGCCGCTCACGGACACGCCGGGTAGCTGGATCGTCTATACGCCGGGGCAGAAGCCCAAGCTGATCTTCCTGCAGCCCAAGGATTACTGGCACGTCGTGCCGGCCGCCCCGAGTGGCTACTGGGTGGAACACTTCGATATCGAGATCGTGCGCGAAGCGACCGACGCCGTGGCGCTGCTGCCGGATGCCAAGACCCGTCGCGCCATCCTGGGGCCCGAGTGTCCGAGCGTGCCCGGCGCCGAGGCGAACAACCCGCAGGCGGTGCTCGACTACCTGCACTGGCACCGCTCCTACAAGACCCCTTATGAACTGGAACTGATGCGCGAAGCAAGCCGCATCGGCGCGCGTGCTCATCACGCTGCAGAGCAGGCGTTCCGCGCTGGCGAAAGCGAATTTGGCATCCACCTCGCCTATCTCGCCGCCACGCGCCAGAACGACGCCGAGCTGCCTTATTCGAGCATCGTGGGTCTCAATGAGCACGGAGCCGTGCTGCATTACACGCACTTCGATCGCCAGCCGCCGGCACAGAGCCGCTCCTTCCTGATCGATGCCGGCGCCAGCGCCGCGGGTTACGCCAGCGACATCACGCGCACGTACGCCGCGAAAGGCCATGCCGAATTTCAGGCGCTGATCGACAGCGTCGATGTAGCGCAGCGGGGTTTTGCCGCGAAGGTGCGCGCGGGCCAGAGCTATCCGGAACTACATATCCACGCGCATCACGTGCTGGCCGAGGTACTGCGCGAGCACGGCATCGTGCGCATGAGCGCGGACAGCGCCGTGACTTCGGGCGTCACGTCGGCGTTCTTCCCGCATGGCCTGGGTCACCCCATTGGCCTGCAGGTGCACGATGTCGCCGGTTTCCAGGCGTCCGAAACCGGCGGCACGATCGCCCGCCCGCAAGGCCATCCTTATCTGCGCATGACGCGTGTGCTCGAAGCGGGCATGGTGGTCACGATCGAGCCAGGCCTGTACTTCATCGACATGCTGCTGGAAGAACTGCGCGCCAAGCCGGTGGCCAGCGACATCGACTGGGCGCGCGTGGAACGCTTCCGTCCCTACGGCGGCATCCGGATCGAAGACGACGTGGTCTGCACCGACGCCGACCCCGAGAACCTCACCCGCGATGCCTTCGCACTGATCGGCTGACGTTTTCACCGGTTGCCAGGGCCCGCCACGCGATGGCGGGCCCTGCTGAAGCTGCCTGCATCAAGACACCGCCCGCGCCATGCGGCACGGCGTCTCGGCGGCGATTCGCCGCTGCGGCAACCCTCCGCACGACAACTTCACATGGGTTGCGTATGCTCGCCTCAAGGTACAGCTAGGGGCTTGCTGCATGTCCATGCCGTCCGCCGAACCGGTCATGCCGGTGTCGGTTCCCGTCGACTTGCCAAAGCCGCCGCTGCGTCGCCTGGCGCGCAAGCTGATTGTGTTGGTGCTCGCCAAGATCGTGTTCATTTCCCTGGTCTGGTGGGCGGTCGCAGCGCATTACGCACGCCCTGATACCCGTCCCGCCGCCATCGAGCACCTGCTCGCGCCGGCGTCCTCTTCTTCCTCATCGCAAGCAGGCAGCCCATGATCATCGATCCCGAGGTCGTCACGCTCTCACGCCTGCAGTTCGCGCTGACTGCGCTCTATCACTTCCTGTTCGTACCGCTCACGCTCGGCCTTGTGTGGATGCTGGCCATCATGGAAGCCGTCTACGTGATGACCGGGCGCGAAGTCTGGAAGCGCATGGTGCAGTTCTGGGGCGTGCTGTTCGGCATCAACTTCGCCATGGGCGTCGCCACCGGCGTCACCATGGAGTTCCAGTTCGGCATGAACTGGGCGTATTACGCGCACTACGTGGGCGATGTCTTCGGCACGCCGCTGGCCATCGAAGGCCTGATGGCGTTCTTCCTGGAAGCGACCCTGGTCGGCCTGTTCTTCGTGGGCTGGGACCGCATGTCGCGCATGGCGCACCTGCTCACCACCTGGTTCCTCGCGTTTGCCACCAACCTCTCCGCGCTATGGATCCTGATCGCCAATGGCTGGATGCAGAATCCGGTGGGTTCGGCGTTCAACGTGCAGACCATGCGCATGGAGGTGACTTCGTTTAGCGAGGTGATGTTCAACCCGGTGGCGCAGGCCAAGTTCGTGCACACGGTGAGTGCCGGCTACGTCATCGGTTCGATGTTCGTGCTCTCCATCAGCGCCTGGTATCTGCTGCGCGGTCGCAACGTGGATTTTGCCAAGCGCTCGATGACGGTGGCGGCGAGTTTTGGACTGGCCGCGGCGCTCTCTGTGGTGGTGCTGGGCGATGAGTCCGGTTACGCCGTATCGGAAAACCAGAAGATGAAGATGGCCGCCATCGAGGCCATGTGGGAAACCGAACCAGCACCCGCATCGTTCACCTTGTTTGGCCTGCCGGATGTGGAGAACCACACCACCCACTACGCCCTGCGCATTCCGTGGGTGATGGGCTTGATCGGCACGCGTTCGATCGACAAACCGATCCCCGGCATCGTCAACCTGGTGGAAGACACCAAGGGCCGCATCAACACCGGCATCCAGGCCTATGACGCGATGCTGGTCCTGCGCGACGACAAGAACAACGCGCAGGCCCAGGCCATCCTCACAGCCCACGACAAAGACATGGGCTACGCCCTGCTGCTCAAGCGCTTCATGGACGACCCGCGCAAGGCGACGCCGGCGGATATCCAGAAGGCGGCGGAAAGCACCATTCCGAATGTGCCGGTGTTGTTCTGGTCGTTCCGCATCATGGTCGGCCTGGGCTTCTATTTCATTGTACTGTTCGCGTTCTCGTTCTGGCAGGCGAGCAAGCGCCAGCTCGACAAGCGTCGCTGGTATCTGAAGCTCGCGCTATGGAGCCTGCCACTGCCATGGATTTCCACCGAGCTGGGTTGGATCGTGGCCGAATACGGGCGCCAGCCATGGGCGATCGAAGGCGTACTGCCGACTGCGCTGGGCGTGTCCAGCGTCACCACGGGACAGGTGTGGACCTCGCTGGGCGGCTTCGTGCTGTTCTACAGCGTGCTGGCCATCATCGACGCCGTGCTGATGGTGAAGTACGCGAAGAAGGGGCCGGATGGCCTTGGCTTGTGGCCACCGTCCGAACCCGTGCCGCCCATCACCAACGTTGCCGCCCACGCAGGCGCCTGAGGAGAACGTCATGTTCGACTATGAAACGCTACGCGTGATCTGGTGGGCCTTGCTCGGCGTCTTGCTGATCGGCTTCGCCATCATGGATGGCTTTGACTTCGGCATCGCCGCGCTGCTGCGCGTGCTGGGCAAGACCGAAGACGAACGACTGGTGATGCTGGAAACCATCGAGCCCACCTGGGAAGGCAATCAGGTGTGGTTCGTGCTCGGCGGCGGTGCGGCTTTTGCCGCGTGGCCGCAGCTGTATGCGGTGTCGTTCTCGGGCATGTACCTGGCGATCTTCCTGGTGCTGCTCGCGCTGATCTTGCGGCCGGTGGGCTTCAACTTCCGCGGGAAGGTGCACGATCCGCGCTGGCGTACGCTGTGGGATGGCGTGCTGACGACGTCGGGCATCGTGGTGATGCTGATTTCCGGCGTGGCCTTCGGCAACTTGTTCCTGGGCGCACCGTTCCAGTTCGACAACGACTTGCGCATGACCTGGCACGGCAGCTTCTTCGAGCTGCTGCATCCCTTCGCGCTGATGGCCGGTCTCGTCTCGCTGAGCATGCTGCTGGCGCACGGCGCCTGCTGGGCGGCCTACAAGGCCGACCATGTGGTCGCTGATCGTGCGGTGCGCGTCGCGCGCTGGGCCACGCTGGCCTATGTAGTGGTCTACGTCGCGGCCGGCATCTGGCTCGCTTACGGCGTGGCGGGTTACGCGATCGTGGGTCCGGTGGTGACCGACGGCGTGTCCAATCCCCTGTTCAAGCAGGTTGCGCACGGCAGCAGCTGGTTTGCCAGCTACCTGCAGCATCCCTCGTTCTGGCTCGCCCCGGTGGTTGCTTTCGCCGGCGCGATCGGCGTGCAGCTCACGGTCGGCAAGAAGGGCTTGGGCGGCTTCCTGTGCAGCAGCCTGATGGTGGCGGGCACGATACTTTCCGCCGGCTTCGCGCTGTTTCCGTTCCTGCTGCCTTCTCGGCTGGATCCGCGTTCCAGCCTTACCGTGTGGGATGCCTCGTCGAGCAAGGGCACGCTGGGCCTGATGCTGGCGATGACGCTGATCTTCATGCCGCTGATCATCATCTACACCAGCTGGGTGTACCACGTGATGCGCGGTCGCGTGACGCTGGAGCACGTGCGCCATTCCGGCAGCACTTACTGAGAGAGGAACGACGCCATGTGGTATTTCTCCTGGATGCTCGGCCTTGGCCTTGCCTGCGCGTTCGGCATCCTCAACGCGATGTGGTACGAAGTGCATGCAGACGATGAGGCGCATCAGCGCAAGGAGCCGCGTCCGGCCGGAAAGTGAGGAAGTGATTCTATGGTGGGAGCGCACCCTGTGCGCGACTGCGTCGAGGTTGCATGCCGCGGCAGTCGCGCACAGGGTGCGCTCCCACAGAGGTAGGTCGGTCAACGCGAGGCCAGCAAGGCCTCGATCTCATCCGCATCCTTGGGCACGTCACGCGTCAGCACGTCATTGCCTTCCTTGACCACCGCCACATCGTCTTCGATGCGGATGCCGATGCCGCGCCAGCGCTCGGCCACGGTGAAATCGCCCGGCGGCACGTAAATGCCCGGCTCCACCGTCACCACCATGCCGGGTTCGAGCACGCGGGGCTCGCCATCGACGCGGTAGTCGCCCACGTCATGCACGTCCAGGCCCAGCCAGTGGCCTGTTTTAGCCGGAAAGAAGCGCTTGTAGCTCCCTTCGGCGATGGCGTCGTCGGCCGAACCCTTGAGCAGACCCAGCGCGCACAAGCCTTCGCAGATCACCCGCACGGCGGCTTCGTGCGCTGCATTGAACGCGCGCCCCGGCAGCACTTCGTCGATCGCCGCCAGCTGCGCCGCCAGCACCACTTCGTACAGCGCCCGCTGTTCGCGGCTGTAACGACCGCTGATGGGAAAGGTGCGGGTGATGTCGGAGGCATAGCAGTCCACTTCGGCGCCCGCATCCACCAGCAACAGATCCCCATCGCGCAACACGGCGCGGTTGGCGGTGTAGTGCATCACGCAGGCATTGGCGCCGCTGGCCACGATGGGCGGAAAGGCGGGAACCGCGCCGTGACGGCGCATCACGCGGAGAATTTCCGCCTCGACTTCGTATTCATGGCGCCCGGCGATCGCCGCATGCATCGCCGCCCGATGTGCCTCGGCCGCGATGTTGGCGGACGAACGCATCAGCTTCAGCTCGCCACGCGATTTGTACAGGCGAAGATCGTGCAGCAGGTGCCCCAGCGCGACGAATTCCTTCGGCACCACACCGCCGCCGCGCAACTGGCGCAGGCGACGCATCCAGCCCAGCAGGTGGGCATCGAACTCCGGCTCGCGGCCGAAATGGCAGTACACGCGCGCCCTGCCCTCGATCATGCCGGGCAGGATGTCGTCGATATCGTCGATGGGAAACGCGTCGTCCATGCCGTGCTCACTGACGGCGCGGTCGGTGCCGATGGACTCGCCATGCCAGCGCTCATGTTCTTCATCGCGCTCGCGACAGAACAGCACGGCCTCCCCGTGCTTTCGCCCCGGCATCAGGGCGAGCACCGCTTCAGGCTCGGGGAAACCCGAGAGATAGTGCAGGTCCGAGTCCTGGCGGTAGGGCCAGTTGGCGTCCGCATTGCGCACCCGCTCAGGTGCGGCGGCAACCAGCACCACCGCGTCATCGCCCGCCATGCGCATCAACTGGCGGCGGCGACGGGCGTATTCCTCGGACGACATGGTCAATGCACGGTGTCGCTGTTCGGGCCGCGATTGGAACATTCGGCAAACAACAGCATCGCGCCAAGGCGCACGAATTCATGCACTTCGATCAGCGAATCCTCGTCCTCGGCTTCATCGCCGAACTCGAACGACGAGGCCGCGATGGTGCCCAGGTCCTTGAGGATTTCCTGTGCCTCTTCGGACAACTTGCTGTGCGTTTCCGCACCAGCCAGGCCGAAGCCGCCGAGAAACCCGCGACACCAGTCGACCAGGGCGTCGGCCCGTTCGGTCAAGGGACGATCGTCGGCCGGCAACATCGGCTCGAAGCCCAGTTCCGGATCGGCCAGCTCAGCCTGGGTCTGCTTGACCAGGCGATCGAGCACGCCCTGATCACCGGCCGACGGGGTGGCCGCTTCGGCATCCAGGTGCAGTGCTTCGACCAGCGACTGGCGCCCGATCCGACCGCCTCCCGCCAGGAAACCGCATAGCGATCCATGCAGGCCGCTGGCGTCTTCCGCCAGCTGCAGACGGGCGGCGGCAGCGTCCAGTTCGTCGTAGCCGATCAGCTCGTTCGCACTCATGGCCTGGTTCCTCTTCAAGACAAGCGGGCAGTTTAATGCACTGGTTCCCGAAACGTCCTTGAGCCTGCTGCTTTGGCCAGACCTCCTGCTATAGTTCCGGCCCATGAGCGCGCCCGATTCCGTCAAGCCAGATCCTGTCAAGCACGAGCTTGCCGTACTCGGCGAGCAGGTCGATCGCCTGATCGACGCGGTACGCCGTCTTACGGAAGAAAACCGTAGCCTGCGTCACAGCCAGGAACAACTGGCCAGCGAGCGGGCCGGTCTGATGGCGCGCAACGAACAGGCGCGCAGCCGCGTCGAAGCAATGATCCAGCGACTGAAGGCGCTTGAGAGCAATGGCTGAGAGCAGCGTGGGTACCACCGCCAACGAACCGGTCGCCCTGCGGCTGGTGGATCGCGAATTCCTGATCGCCTGCGCGCCGGAAGAGCGCGAAGGGCTGCTGGAATCGGCCGCCTACCTCGATCGCAAGATGCGCGAATTGCGTGCCAACGCCAAGGCGCCAGGCTTCGATCGTCTCGCCGTACTTGCCGCCATCAGCGTCACCCATGAGTTCCTTGCGCTGCGCAAGCAGCACACTGGCTCTGATCAGAGCGTGACTGACGGTATTACTGCACTGCGTCGCAAGCTTGAAGCGGCACTCGACGGCACCATAAAATAGTCACGGCGTTATCTGCGGTGTGCGCCAGCACACTCTTACATTTGCCTTGTTCCTAAATACGGCCCCGGGTCGGCTTTTCATCGGTTGTTGTGCATGTCCGCCGCGTGCGGAAAGCCTCGAGACCATGTCGCCCTCCCACCTGATCCATCGTGGATCAAGGTCGTTCGGTGGGCAGCGGCATCGCGGTTAACGCCACCTATTCCTTAACTTACGGCGCCCTTGGGCGCCGTAAGTTCGAAAGGCCACTCGCTCGCACCGCAGGAGACGCGAACGTGGACGCCAACGCCCAGCGACGCGAACTACGCCGGCAACTGGCCGAACAGCGCCGGGCCCTGGCGCCGGTCCAGCGCATCGCCGCCGCCCAGGGGCTGCGCCGCAGCCTCGATCAGCTTCCCGAATACCTCACCGACGCCCGCGTCGCCGGTTATTGGGCCCACGACGGCGAACTGCCGCTCAATCTGATCATTCCGCCGCTGGCGACGCGGGGACAGCAATTCCTGCTGCCGGTGATCGGTCCGAATCATCAGTTGCGGTTTGCACCGTGGCAGTCGGGCGAACCCGTCCAGCCCAATCGTTTCGGCATTCCCGAACCCGCCGAGCCGAAGGAACTGCTGGAACCCTTCCAGCTCGACCTTGTACTGGTACCGCTGACCGCCTTCGATCGTCGCGGCAACCGGCTGGGTACGGGTGGCGGCTACTACGACCGCGCGTTTGCCTTCCTCAACGAACAGGTGCGCCCCACCGAACCGCTGCTGGTTGGCATCGCTTATGCGTTCCAGGAACTGCCCGAGATCGATGAAGAGCCCTGGGATGTGCCGCTCGATTTCATCGCCACCGATCGCGAACTGATCGACTGCCACGCCACGCGCGAAGATGGAGAGGCGCACGCATGAGTAAAACCACGCAGTACTGGCTGATGAAATCCGAGCCAGACGCTTTCTCCATCGACGATCTCAAGCGCAAAGGCCAGGAACACTGGGACGGCGTGCGCAACTACCAGGCGCGCAACTTCATGCGCGACGGCATGCGCGTGGGCGACAAGGTTTTCTTCTATCACTCCAACTGCGCAGAGCCCGGCATCGTGGGCATTGCCGAAGTCGCCACGGATGCCTATCCCGACCCGAGCCAGTTCGATCCCAAGAGCAAATATTTCGACCCCGGCAGTTCGCGCGACAATCCGCGCTGGATGCTGGTGGACGTGAAGTTCGTCAAGAAGTTCAAGCACACCATCACGCTCAAGCAGCTGCAGGCCGACCCCGCGCTCGCCGACATGGCGCTGGTGCGCAAAGGCAACCGA
Source organism: Dyella sp. 05T440 (assembly GCF_056395965.1). NCBI lineage: Bacteria > Pseudomonadati > Pseudomonadota > Gammaproteobacteria > Lysobacterales > Rhodanobacteraceae > Dyella > Dyella sp. 05T440. Next base: position 98,255 of record NZ_JBFTKN010000019.1, on the reverse strand, counting down.
CTCTCCGTCATGCCGGTAGGCGCCGAGGAATGGCGCCATATCCTGACGATGGAATAACGCTTACCTCTTATCGGATCCACATCATGAGCGCCAACGAAAAACGCCAGGCCGGCGAAGCCGCCATCCGCTACGTCGAGAACGGAGCCATCGTGGGCGTCGGCACCGGCTCCACCGTCGCCTTCTTCATCGATGCCCTCGCGGACCTCAAGGACCGCATCGAAGGCGCGGTGTCCAGCTCCGAGCAGTCCACTGCACACCTCAAGCGTCTGGGCATCCCGGTGCTCGACCTCAACGCTACCGGTCCACTGAATCTCTACGTGGATGGCGCCGACGAGTGCGATACGCACAAGCGCCTCATCAAGGGCGGCGGCGCTGCGCTCACGCGCGAAAAAATCATCGCCGAAGCGAGCGCCAAGTTCGTGTGCATCATCGACTCGAGCAAGCAGGTGCAGTTGCTCGGCAAGTTTCCGCTGCCGATCGAAGTGATTCCGATGGCACGCAGCCTGGTGGGACGCGAGATCGTCAAGCGCGGCGGCACCCCGGTGTGGCGCGACGGCGTGGTCACCGACAATGGCAACTGGGTGATTGATGTGCACGGGTGGCAGATCGTCGATCCGGTGGGCCTGGAGAATGACCTCAACCAGATTCCGGGCATTGTCACCGTGGGGCTGTTCGCGCGGCGGGCGGCGGATGTGGTGTTGGTGGGTGATCGGGTGATGTGATTGCCTGCCCGGGACTATCTGCGTCATGAAGAACGCCGGCCCGAAGGTCGGCGTTTTTTCGTTGGCGAAGGAGTGCCCCTCGAGCACCGCCTCAAAACGGCGGCCGCCCTTGCTGCTAGCAATCGCTTATCCTCGGCGAAACAACGGGGAGGAACGACATGGGCTCGATGGTTTTCCCACGCCGATTCGCCATGTTCACCGGCGCCACGGTCACCGTAGCGTCGATGATGTTGGCAACGCTGATCGCCTGCACTCCGATGCACGCGCAAGCCACGGAGCCGGCACGAGAAGATCAACAGTCCTTTCTGATGCGTGCGCTTTTTTCCAATGGCCGCCTTTGGCTGCTCTCCGATGCGGGGGAGCTGTCGACCATCGCTCAGGACGCCGATAAGCGCGTCACACTCGATTTTCCCGAGCCCGTTCTTGACGTTTGCGCCACCGGTACCGGGGTTCAGGTCATTACTGGCACCAACACCGGTGACTGGACGATTCGCCAGTGGGATGGAACACGATGGCATGCCACCTCAACCGTGGCACGCCAGGATGACGGCCTGGCCGCCATGAATTGCGGCGCTGATGACACAACTCTGCTGACGTCGGCACGCGTCATCCAGCTCGCAAAGAGCGGCTCGGCGCGGATCACGAAACTTTCCGCGGAGCTGCCTTTTGGTAGCGTCACCGCCATGCACGACACTGGCACGACCCTGCTGGTCGCTATCAATGCCGGCGAATGGGGCGGCGGACTGCAACGTATCGACAAAGCCAGCGGGGTCGTCACCGCCATCGAGCGCAGGGACGGCAGCGACCTATGCAGCGGCCCTTTGAACGCTGCATGCGATGCGGTCCACGGCATCGCCACCGAACCATGGAACACGAGGTGCAATGCTGTGGCCGTTGGGCTCGTCCATTTGGTTATGGAGCGCGGGGGCATCGTCGAGGTGTGTGGTGACGAGGTGCGCTCGCTCTTCGAGAAGCCCTTCAGCACCTCGTTCGCCATCAAAGGTGGAAAACGTGGACAACTGCCGCAGACCGTAGCGTTTTTTGGCCTCACCGCCAGCGGCGGGTCACTCTGGGCCGTCGGTACGGATGGTCTTTACAGGATCGACTCGATTGGCAAGGCGACCAAGGTTCCGTTGCCAACATTCAGGACAGTGGATGGCATCGACGTCAGTTTCGACAATCCACAGCTCGTTCTGGTGATGACCCGCCTTAACCAGAGGCACGCTGTAAGCGGGGCGACTCCGATGCTGGTGCCGCGATAGTGGCGTGCGGGTTTGCCGCTCGTCTCCTGACCCTCCCGGTCAAAATAAAGAGCCCGCCAGTTAGGCGGGCTTTTCTTTGCGTGGGGCCTGGGGATGGTTCGCCGCATCCATGGGGCTCACCCCTACGCGCTGCGCGCTACGGGGCCAGCGCTGCGCGCTGTCCAAATTTGTTCCTGACAAATTTGTCGAACGGGGTCCGTCTCCTGACCCTCCCAAAAAAAGTGAAAAGCCCGCCAGTTAGGCGGGCTCTCTATTGCGTGGGGCCTGGGGATTGTTCGCCCCATCCATGGGGCTCACCCCTACGCGCTTCGCGCTACGGGGCCAGCGCTGCGCGCTGTCCAAATTTGTTCCTGACAAATTTGTCGAACGAGGTCCGTCTCCTGACCCTCCCAGTCAAAATAAAAAGCCCGCCGTAAAGGCGGGCTTTTTATTTTGGCTGGGAGACTAGGATTCGAACCTAGATAAACGGAGTCAGAGTCCGTTGTCCTACCGTTAGACGATCTCCCAAAACCCTGCGGAGCGGTGCGCTCTGACTTGGTGCACCGGACCGTCGAAGCAACTCTCCGAGGAGAATTAGCGCTTCGAGAACTGGGTAGCGCGGCGGGCCTTATGCAGACCGACCTTCTTGCGCTCGACCTCGCGGGCGTCGCGGGTCACGAAGCCAGCCTTGCGGAGCTGGGACTTCAGGCTTTCGTCGTACTCGATCAGGGCGCGAGCGATACCGAGACGGATCGCACCGGCCTGGCCGGTGATGCCGCCGCCGGCGACGGTCACGTTGACGTCAAACTTGTCGGTCGCTTCGATCAGCTCAAGCGGCTGACGCACGATCATGCGCGAGGTTTCACGACCGAAGAACTGGTCGAGAGTCTTGCCGTTAACCGTGATCGCGCCACTGCCCTTGCGCAGGAACACGCGAGCGGCGGAGGTCTTGCGGCGGCCGGTGCCGTAGTTCTGCTGGATCGCCATAATGATTCCTTAGAGTTCCAGCGCCTGCGGCTGCTGAGCGGTATGCGGATGTTCGGCGCCGCCGTACACCTTGAGCTTGCGGTACATCGCGCGGCCGAGCGGATTCTTCGGCAGCATGCCCTTGACGGCGATTTCGATGACGCGCTCCGGATGCGTGGCGAGCAGGTCCTTCAGACTCATGGTCTTGAGGTTGCCGACGTAACCGGTGAAACGGTGGTACATCTTGTCGTCCAGCTTGGCACCCGTGACGGCCACCTTCTCAGCGTTGACCACGACGATGTAATCGCCGGTGTCGACGTGCGGGGTGAATTCCGGCTTGTGCTTGCCACGCAGACGGCGGGCGATCTCGGTCGACAGACGACCGAGCGTCTTGTCCGTGGCGTCAATCACGAACCAATCGCGCTTGACGCTTTCCGGCTTGGCGCTGAACGTTTTCATTTCAGAATACCTAGTCTGCCGCCTCTAGGGCGGTTCACATAATCGGTGGAACAAAGGCGCGAGATGATAACGGAGTTTTCATCAATCGCGCAAGCCCACCGACCGGTGGGATGCGAGCTGGCAATGATAGCATGACGACCATGGCGCTTGAAAAGCCCCCACACACTCGAAAACAGAAGATCGCCTCTCTTGCCGACCAGTGCGTGCAGTGCGGCCTGTGCCTTCCCACCTGTCCCACCTACGGCCTGGACGGCAATGAAGCGGAGTCTCCGCGCGGCCGTATCGCCATTGCCGCCGCGCTGGCGCGGGGCGACGCGGAGCCCACGGACGCCCTGCGCATCCATCTGGATCACTGCCTGGGGTGTCTCAATTGCCAGCGCGTCTGCCCGGCCAACGTCAAGTACGACGAACTGCTGGTGGAGACCCGGGCGCTGATTGGCCCGTCGCCGCGACGCCCCAAGCAGCTGCTGGCGATGCTCAAACAACCCAGCCTGTTGAGACTGGCGGCCCGCGTGGGCGGCTCGACCGGCCTGGCGCACTGGAAGCAGCGACTCGCCGACCGCCTGCCAGCCGCATCGGCATGGCGCGCCGCGCTGGAAACCTGGTCGGACGCGGACGCGGAGCATGCGCCCGCCCCGCCAGCACCCAAAAACCAGGACGCCGACCAGCCCGCCGTCGCCCTCTTTCCCGGCTGCGTGGCCAGCGTTGAAGACGAAGCGGCCGAACGCGCCACCATCACCCTGCTCCAGGCGGCGGGCTACCGCGTGGAACGATTGCCCGCCTTCTGTTGTGGCGCCATGGACCTGCATGGCGGCGACATGGACACCGCCGATCGCCTGGCCGAACGCGTGCGCGACAGCTGGCAACGCTCCGGCGCGACCCAACTGGTCAGCGTGACGCCCGGCTGCCTGGGCACCCTGCGCCGCGCCCTGCCCGATGTCGCGGTGAGCGACCCGGTCACGCTGTTGGCGGAGCGTCGGGATCGCCTCGTCTTCCGTCCGCTGCAGCGCCGCGTCGCCGTGCATTTCCCCTGCACGCAGATCAATGTCGCCCGCAGCGAATCGGCCCTGCAGGATCTGCTGCGGCAGGTGCCCTCGCTCGATCTCGCGGTGGTGCCGCGTCCACCACATTGTTGTGGCGCGGCTGGTTCGCACATGCTGGAGTTTCCCGAACGCGCGGCACGGTTGCGCGAGGGCGTGCTTGGACAAATTGCCAGCTTGGCACCCCAGCAGCTGTTGTCGTCCAATATCGGTTGTCGCCTGCACCTGGCTGCGGGCATGGATAAGCAAGGCGAGCACTGGCCGACCATGCATCCGCTGACCCTGCTCGCGCAGCAACTGGAGATTTCGCCATGAACGCACGCACACTCTCCCCGCTCGACCGCCTGCTGTCCGGCATCGAACGCGCGCTGGAAACCGTGTCCGGCGCACCGGAAGCGGCCCGCCCCTCGCCCGCCGATGCTTTCGATGAAGCGGATATGGACGATGCCGAACGCCGCCACGCCGCGGGCCTGATGCGCATCAACCACACCGGCGAAGTCTGCGCCCAGGCGCTGTATGACGGACAGGCCGCCCTGGCCCGCAACGACGACATCCGCGAACACCTCCAGCACGCGGCCGCCGAAGAAACCGATCACCTGGCCTGGTGCGCCGACCGCCTGAAAGAACTCGACAGCCGCCCCAGCCTGTTCAATCCACTGTGGTACGCCGGCAGCTACGCCATTGGCGCGATCGCGGCACTGGCCGGTGATCCGGTGAGCCTGGGTTTCGTGGTGGAGACGGAGCGGCAGGTGGAGGCGCACCTCGAAGAGCATCTCGACAAGCTGCCTGCCCAGGACGAGCGCTCGCGCGCCGTGTTGTCGCAGATGCAGGCCGATGAGATCCGTCATGCACACAACGCACGCGAGCGCGGCGGCATCGACTTGCCGTTTCCGATACCGGGCGTGATGCATTTGACGTCGATGGTGATGAAGGCGGTGGCGTACCGCGTCTGAACACCGGCTCTTTGTGGGAGCGCACCCTGTGCGCGACAGCCGCAAGAGCCGGGCATGCGCGGCGACTTTGAAATGAGGCACCTGGTGGGTTGCGGTCGCGCACAGGGTGCGCTCCCACAAGGGGTGGCGGCGGGTTGACGGGCCGCACCCCTTGCCCGGCGTGATGCGTTTGACGTCGATGGTGATGAAGGCGGTGGCGTACCGCGTCTGAACACCGGTTCTTTGTGGGAGCGCACCCTGTGCGCGACTGCCCCAAGAGCCGGGCATGCGGGGGTGGTCGCGACGACTTTGAAATGAGGCACCTGGTGGGTTGCTGTCGCGCACAGGGTGCGCTCCCACAAGGGGTGGCGGCGGGTTGACGGGCCGCCTCCATACCCGGCGAATGCATTTGACGGCGATGGTGATGAGGGCGGTTGCGTTTTGGGTTTAAAAGCTCGGATAGCTACACCGCCGCGAGCACCCGCCCCTCACCCCGACCCTCTCCCCGAAGGGGAGAGGGAGAAGTGAAATGCTCCCCGAAACCCAGCAAACCAAAGGCAATGCGAAGCGAGCCTCGGCTTTAAGTCCTCAGCGATTCGGGCGCGTTGCGCAGCGCTTTGAAGTACCCCCTGTGTACCCTCGGAGGTTGTCCCACCACGACGCGCCTCGAGCGTTCGGGCTTATCCCAACACGATGCTGCGGGCGTTATCAGGCCATTTTCTTTGGGTTACTTTTCTTTTGGGCCAGCAAAAGAAAAGTGACTCGAGCGGCGGCAGCCGATCGAAACGCCCGCCGCGTAGGCGGCACGCTGGCCCTAACGCAACAACCAGAAACCGAGGCTCTGGATCCCGGCCTGCGCCGGGATGACAGTCAAAGGCCAAACACCGCTCTAGACCGCGATACGAGCCATAAAAAAAACCCGCCTTCCGGCGGGTTTTTCGTCACATCAGGTTGCGACCATGGAACAACTCCTCGATCTCGCGCCGCAGCAGCGACTCGATGCGCTGGCGCTCCTTGAACGAGAGGTCATCCGCATGCGCCTCGAACAGATACGTATCAAGGTCGAAGTCCTTGATGTGCATCTTCGTGTGGAACATGTTTTCCTGGTACACGTTCACGTCGAACATCTCGTACTTCTGGCGGATGTGCTTGGCCAGGTAGTCCTGCACCGAGTTGATCTTGTGATCGATGAAATGCTTCTTGCCCTTCACGTCGCGCGTGAAGCCGCGCACGCGGTAGTCGGCGATGACGATGTCCGATTCGAAGCTGTCGATCAGGTAGTTCAGGGCCTTCAGCGGCGAGATCACGCCGCAGGTGGCGACATCAATGTCCGCGCGGAAGGTCGCAATGCCGTTGTGCGGGTGCGTTTCCGGGTAGGTGTGAACGGTGATGTGGCTCTTGTCCAGGTGCGCGACCACCGCGTCGGAGATCGTGTCGCGGCCGAGCTTTTCCACCACCGGCTCCTCGGAAATGAGGATGGTGACGGATGCGCCTTGCGGATCGTAGTCCTGGCGTGCAATGTTCAGGATGTTGGCACCGATGATTTCGGCCACATCCGTCAGGATCTGGGTCAGGCGATCGGCGTCGTACTGCTCGTCGATGTATTCGATATAACGCTGGCGCTGCTCTTCGGACACCGCATAGCAGATGTCGTAGATGTTGAAGCTCAGGGCCTTCGTCAGATTGTTGAAGCCTTGCAAACGCAGGCGCGGAAGCGGTTTAACCACAACGACTCTCCATGGCCGGGGATGGGGCCAGCAGTAGAGGCGGGTTAGCTACAAGGGTCCCCGCTGGATAATTCGACGTGAAAGCCCGAAGCTTCCACGACCCTTGTGACGGGAGCGCGACAAAGGGATCGCGTCCGAAAGACCGTGAAGTATGCGGCAAAAAAAAGGAAAACTGAACCTCCGGAAGCTCAGGTTAGTTTGCCATAATGCCCGGAGGGGTAAGGTTTGGACTACCGGGGGACGCTTGCGGCCCCCGTTTTGAATCAACGGGATCTCACGTGGCGCAACTCAAATATCAGCTACAGCAGGCTTTTGAACGGTCACAGGCGCCAGCGAATTTCGCTCCGGATCCGGCGTCGATGGAGCGATTTCTTGCGCTTTGCCATCGCCGACGCTACCCGGGCAAGACCGCCATCATTCGACCGGGCGACCCGGCCAACACGCTTTATTACATCGTGGACGGCTCTTTGGCCGTTTGCACGGAGGACGAGCAAGGCCGCGAACTGATCCTGGCGTACCTGAGCCGGGGTCAGTTCATCGGTGAGATGGGCCTGTTCGTGGAGCAGGCACAGCGCGAGTCCATGGTGCGCACCCGCACCGCTTGCGAGATGGCCGAGATCAGCTATGAGCGCCTGTTCCAGCTGCTGGAAGGCCCGCTCCGCGAGGAATGTCCGAAGATCCTGTTCGCCATCGGTTCCCAGCTGACGCACCGTCTGCTGCGCACCTCGCGCCAGGTCAGCCGCATGGCCTTCATGGACGTGACCAACCGCATCTCCAAGACGCTGCTGGACCTGTGCCAGGAGCCTGATGCGATGACCCACCCGGAAGGCACCCAGATCCGCATATCCCGCCAGGAAGTAAGCCGCATCGTGGGCTGTTCCCGCGAGATGGTGGGTCGCGTGCTCAAGCAGCTCGAGGAACAGCGCATGATCGACGTGGCCGGCAAGACCATCGTGGTGCGCGGCACGCGCTAAGCCTCATCCGGGCTTCGCCCAGACGACGAAACCCGGCCTCGGCCGGGTTTCTTTGTTTCCAGCCTGCCGCAGCCGGACTCAGCCCCGGGGGGCGCCCGCCTTGGCGACCTGGCGATGTTCCGGCTGGTAGATCATGTACACGTCCGCCCGCTCGTAGTGCGAGCCGGCGAGCACCGATGGCTGCAACACGAAACCGGCCTGCTGGTACATGCGCAGCGCCGTCTTGAGGCGGCTGTTGGATTCCAGGAACAGTTCCTGGCCGCCGCGGCGATGGAATTCGGCGATGGCGGCGGCCAGCAGCACACGCCCGGCGCCCATGCCGCGGAAGGTCTCGTCCACGCCCATCTTGGACAGCTCATAGACGCCCGGCGATTCGCACAGCAGCGCGCAGGTGCCGATGACCTCGCCGGCGAGGCGCGCAAAGAAGATCGCCCCACCCGGCGCCAGCACGTGGCGCTCAGGGTCGCCCAGCATCTCGCGGTCGATCTCCTCGATGCGGAAATGGCGCTCCAGCCACTGCGCATTGAGGCGGTAGAAGTGCTCTTTCAGGGCCGGCTCGTAGGACACCACTTCCAGTACCGCGGTGGTGAGCGCCGCATATTCGGCCAGCATGGCGTCGACCACGGGACGATCCTGCACGGCCGCCTCGGTGGCAGCCAGGGCATTTAGCAAAGCCTCCAGTTCCTGCTCGCCCAAGGATTTGACGATGCCACGACGCACCGCGACCCAGATCGGCCCCAGCGCGGATAGGTCGGTACGTCCCTTGGTGGTAAGGCCAAGCAGGCTGCGGCGACCATCCTGGGCATCCTTGTTGCGGCAGACCAGGCCGGCATCGACCAGCTTGTCGGCCAGCTGGCTCACGGCCGAATGGGTTTGCCCGATGGCCTGGGCCACATCGCTGACCGTGGTTTCGCCGTTCTCCCATAGAAAGCGCAGTACCGGAAACCAGCGCGATTCCACGCCTGCCCCGCAGGTGCGGTAGACCTCGTCGACGGCGGTGTAAAAGTGGTCGCTAAGCGACTTGAGCCGGCTGCCGAGCGCCAGCTGGGCGAGCGTAGGGAGATACATCCGACAACCCTCGAACCATGATGAGTAGATATCAACGCGCGTCGCGAAGCCCCTCCCCTTGTGGGAGCGCACCCTGTGCGCGACTGCCCTTGTCGGCAACGTGTCGCAACCTGGTGTCGCGCACAGGGTGCGCTCCCACAACGACCGGTGTCGCGCACAGAGTGCGCTCCCACAACGAGCTGTGGGTTAGAACCAGTCGACGCGGGTAATCGTGCGACCCAGTGCCCGCTCCAGCTTCTTGCAGAGCTTGGGCGTGCCGTTGACCAGGACGGCTTCCGCGGCAGGCTTGAGCATGGGGGCATCGACCAGCGAGTCGCTATAGGCCACATGCCACTCGCCAACCCCGAAAGCCGCCAGCTGCGCGGGTTTACGGCGACCCACATTGTGCAGCTTCACGCGCATGCCCAGCGGTCCGGGACGCAGCTGCGAAGCCAGCACGTCCACTTCGCCCAGGCCCAGCTGAGACAGGATGTGGCTGACCAGCACGTGCTCGCAGCCGGTGACCACGATGACGCGGTCGCCCGCGGCCTGATGGCGGCGCAAGGCGTTCAGGCCGTCGCGGCAAAATTGCTTGGGGCGACGCGTCAGGCTTGCACCGAACGCTTCGGCCGCCAGGCGGTAGCGACGCTCGTTGAGACCCATCAGACCCACATGGACTAGCGCGCGCTCGGCCAGACGACGCGAAAACGGCACCACCAGCAGCATCCACGGCAGCGCCAGCAAGGCGCCGAACTTGCGCAGCCACGAGCGCTGGAAGCGCTCGCGCATGAACAGATAAAAGGCGTCGCCGTGAATCAGCACGCCATCGAAATCGAACAACACCGTGCGCGGCGCGGCCACGGCTGCTTCCGCCGCTGCCGACTCCAGACCGGTTTCCCCTGTGCTCATGCGTCGACCTGCCCGAGACTCAGGCCGTGGCGAACAGGCGCTTCAGTTCCGCGCCCGGATCGTTGGCGCGCATGAAGGCTTCACCCACGAGAAAGGCGTTGATGCCCGCCTCGCGCAGCGTGGCGACATCGTCGGGCGTGTGGATGCCCGATTCGCTGACCAGGATGCGGTCGTATTCCATCAGCTGCTGCAATTCCAGCGAGGTATCCAGCGAGGTGTGGAACGTGCGCAGGTTGCGGTTGTTCACGCCGATCAGCGGCACCGGCAGCGCGAGCGCGCGCTCCAGTTCCTCGGCGTCGTGCACTTCGCACAGCACGTCCAGATCGAGCTCGGCCGCCAGCATCGACAGATCCAGCAGCGCGGAGTCGCTCAGCGCCGCCACGATCAGCAGGATGCAGTCCGCGCCGATCACGCGCGCTTCGTACACCTGGTACGGGTCGATCACGAAATCCTTGCGCAGCACCGGCAGCGAGCAGGCGTCGCGCGCCTGTTGCAGGAAATCTTCGCTGCCCTGGAAAAAATCCTTATCGGTGAGCACCGACAGGCAGGCGGCACCGCCCTGCTCGTAGCTGCGCGCGATCGCGGCGGGATCGAAATCCGGACGGATCAGGCCCTTGCTCGGGCTCGCGCGCTTCACTTCAGCGATGACAGCGGCCTGGCCGGCATCCACCTTCGCCTCGATCGCGGCCGCAAAACCGCGGGTTTCCGGCAGATCGGCCACGCGCGAGGACAGTTCTGCCAGCGGCAGCCTGGCGCTGCGTTCGGCCACTTCTTCAGTCTTGCGGGTGAGGATGCGCTGGAGGATGTCGGTCATGGCAAAAGCTTGCGGGGAAAGGGGATGAAAGTAGCGTGAGCGTCAGGACGCTTCCGCCAGACGCCGTGTGACGGCGACGAAGGCGTCCATTTTTGCACGAGCAGCGCCGCTGGCGATGGTTGAGCGTGCGAGTTCGATGCCTGCGGCGATGGAATCCACCACATTGGCAGCGTACAGCGCAGCGCCCGCATTGAGGCACACGATGTCGTGCGGCACGCCACGACGCCCCTCCAGGGCCTCGAGCAGCATGGCACGCGATTCTTCCGCATTCTCAACGCGCAGATTACGACTGGACGCCATGGCGAGGCCGAAATCTTCCGGCTCCACTTCGTATTCGCGCACTTCACCGTCGCGCAGTTCGCCCACCAGGGTGGCCGCGCCCAGCGAGATCTCGTCCATGCCGTCGCGTCCCCACACCACCAGCGCGTGTTTCGCGCCCAGCGCCTGCAGCACGCGCACCTGGATGCCGACCAGATCGGGATGGAACACGCCCATCAAAATATTCGGCGCACCGGCCGGATTGGTCAGCGGTCCGAGGATATTGAACAGCGTGCGTACGCCCATCTCTTTGCGCACCGGCGCCACCACCTTCATCGCAGGATGATGGTTGGGCGCAAACATGAAGCCGATGCCGACTTCCTGCATGCATTGGGCCACTTTTGCGGGCGGCAGATCGATCACTGCGCCCAGCGCTTCGAGCACATCCGCGCTGCCCGACTTGGACGACACGCTGCGACCGCCATGCTTGGCCACGCGCGCACCGGCGGCGGCGGCAACAAACATCGAGGTGGTGGAAATATTGAAGCTCGAGGCACCATCGCCACCGGTGCCGACGATGTCCACGAAGTGCTCGTGCGCGGGCAGTTCCACCTTCGCCGACAGCTCGCGCATCACGCGCGCCGCGCCGGTGATCTCGCCCACGGTTTCTTTCTTCACACGCAGGCCGGTGATGATGGCGGCGGTCATCAGCGGGCTCACTTCGCCGCGCATGATCTGCCCCATCAGCTCGATCATTTCATCGTGGAAGATCTCGCGGTGCTCGATGGTGCGCTGTAGCGCTTCCTGCGGCGTGATGGTGACGCGGCGCCCCACGTTGCCTGCCACGTTCATGCCGCGAGCTTCAACGGCAGGCCGAGGAAGTTGCGCAACAAGTCGTGGCCGTACTGAGTGAGGATGGATTCGGGATGGAACTGCACGCCTTCAACGTTCAGCGTCTTGTGGCGCAGGCCCATGATCTCGTCGATGCTGCCGTCGGCGTTTTCCGTCCAGGCGGTCACTTCGAGGCAGTCGGGCAACGACTCCTGCTCCACCACCAGCGAGTGATAGCGCGTCGCCTCGAACGGATCGGGCAGCCCGGCGAACACGCCCTGGCCGCGGTGACGCACCGGCGAAGTCTTGCCGTGCATGATCTGCTTGGCGCGGATCACCTTGCCGCCAAACACCTGGCCGATGGCCTGATGACCCAGGCACACGCCGAACACGGGGATCTCACCGGCCAGCTCGCTCAGCACCTGCAGCGACACGCCCGAATCGTCCGGCGTGCCGGGGCCCGGCGAAATCATGATGTGGGAGGGCTTGAGCGCCCGGATGCCAGCCACGTCCAGCGCGTCGTTGCGCACCACCTTCACCGCCTGGCCCAGCTCGCCCAGGTACTGCACGAGGTTGAAGGTGAAGCTGTCGTAGTTGTCGATCATCAGCAGCATACAGGGCCCAACTCTTTGATTTGGTTATACCAAGCAACGCGCCGCTGGCGCTGGACAGCGCCAGGCATCCCTACCGTCAGCGGGTGTCGGCGCGAGCGCCGACCTGCCCGATTGTAGCGGTGGCCGTCGCGGCGATGCAGCATGGAATTGTGGGGAAGCGCTGGATATGAGGCCGGCGGCCGGGCAGACGACACCATGAGTGCCGGAAACCGGCCCGCGGGTTGTTGGGCCGGCGGCGCTCCCGAACGCGCCCGAGTCAGCCCTTCAGGCGCCGGGGATCGAGCATGTCGGCGGTGACGCCGGCATCCTGCAGATGGCCGGGCAACGGACGGCCCAGGGCGAGATTCGCGCAGGCTTCACCCATCGCCGCCGAGGTCTGGATGCCGTAGCCGCCTTGCGCCGCGACCCAGAAGAAATCACCGGAACCCGGCGCGAAACCGCCCACCAGATCACCATCGGCAACGAATGAGCGCAGGCCTGCCCAGGTGCGCGTGGGCCGGCGAATGGTCATCGTGGTCGCCTCTTCGATGCGATGGATGCCGATGGCGATATCGAGCTCCTCCGGCTGCACGTCGTGCGGCATCACCGGATCCGCGTTCGCTGGGCAGCCGAGCAGGAGGCCGGCATCGGGCTTGAAGTAGAAACCTTCGTCGACGTCGGTGACGAACGGCCAGCGCGAGGTGTCCATTCCGGTGGGCGCTTCGAACAGAAATGCCGAGCGTCGACGCGGCTGGATGCCGATGGGTGCAATGCCCGCGAGCGCGGCGATCTGGTCCACCCACGCGCCCGCGGCGTTGATCAGCAAAGGTGCGCGGTAGTGCTCGTGGCCGGCATCGATAAACCAATGGCCCGGTCCATGTTCAATCGAGCGGATGTCGACATTGCAGCGTAGTTGGCCACCCTGTGCCCGCAGGCCGCGAAGAAAGCCCTGGTGCAGTTCGTTGACGTCGATGTCGGCAGCGCCGGATTCGTACAAACCGATTTGCGCCGCCTCAGGACGCAGGACCGGTACCGTTTCCTGCAGCCATGCCGCATCCACCACGCGCAGGCCGCGTGTGCGCGGCGCCATCTCTGCATGCAGCGCGTGTACCTTCTCGATGTGATCCACCGTGCCGATGCTCAGCGAGCCGCGCGGCGAAAGCACTGGGTGCCCCGCGAAGCCCTCAGGCGGATGATCGAAGAAGCGGCGCGCGGCACGCGTCAAGGCACGCACCTGCGCGGATCCGTAGGTCTCGGAAAACAGCGCTGCCGAACGCCCGGTGGAATGCATGCCGGCATGCTCTTCGCGCTCAAGCACCAGCACGCGCGCATGCGGTGCGAGAAAATAGGCGACGGAGGCGCCGGCCATGCCGGCACCGATCACGATCACATCGACGTCGTGCAGCGTACTCATGCCTTGTCGCTATCCCGGGCGGTTTGACGGGCCACCACACTGGTGGCGGTGAGATCGGCAGTGACATTGCCCAAGGTCGCGAGCGCATCGGGCAAGGCATCCACGGCCAGCATCAGGCCCAGCGGCCCCACCGGCACGCCCATGGCCTGCGCCACCGGCAGATTGGTCGCCATGAAGCTGACCGCGCCGGGCAGCCCCACCGATCCGAGACTGATCACCACCGCCAGCAAGGCCGCGGCAAACAGCGGCGCCACGCCCACATCGATGCCGTACGCCCAGGCGATGAAACACGCCGACGTCACGTACTGGATCGGGCTGGTGAGACGACAAAGGCTGACGGCCATCGGCAGCACCAATGCATTCACCTGCGGTGGATAGCCTAGACGGCGCTCTGCGCTTTCGAGCATGGCCGGCAACGAAGCCAGCGACGACTGCGTGCTTGCAGCCACGATCTGGGCCGGAAGCAGCGCGGGCACGAAGCGCCGCAGCGTTTCGCCGCCCCATACGATGGCGACCGGCAGCATCAGCAAGGTGACCGCGAGATACAGCAGGCATTCCACCAGGACATAGATGCCCAGCGCGCTCAGCATATGCAGGCCAGCACGTGCGCATACCGCGAGGATCAGGGCGAACACGCCCAGCGGCGCCACCCACAGCACCCAGCGCACCACCACGATCATGGTGTCGGCAATGGCCTGGAAAAACGACACGATCAGCGCGCGGCGGGTGGCATCGATACGCGTCAAGCCGAAACCGAAGAACAGCGCGAACACCACCAGCGGCAACATGGCGCTCTGCGCCGCGGCCATGATCGCGTTGGCGGGCACGATGCCATTGAACCACTCCGCCCAACCCACGGCAGCGGCCACCGGCGGCGCGTGTGAGGCCACCGCGCTGTCGAGCGCGGCCGTCAGCGACGGATTATGTGGAAACAGCGCAAACAACCGCGGTGCGGCGACGGCGGCGAACAACGCGCCGCCAGTGAGTATCAGCAGGAAGGCCACGATGGCACGCCGCGCGATGCGCCCGGAGGCCGCCGCGTCGCTGGCCGTGTTCACGCCCACGACTACCAGCGCAAACACCAGGGGCACCACGGTCATCTGCAATGCGTTCAGCCATAGACGTCCAAACGGTTGCACGGCGTCGGCTACCGGTAGTGCCGCGCCAGGCCACCAGGCATCCAGGCTCAGGCCACCGACCGCGCCCAGGACCAAACCAATGAGTACCCTCGACGTCGGACTCAAGGCTGCTTGCCCAGCGAAGGCAGCTGCCAGGACGCCTGCAACCGCTCGTATTCGCTTTGTGGCAGCAGGACGAATACCGGCTGCTCCTCGGGCTTCATCCAGCTCAGCAGACGGCGCATCACCGGCTCGGGCATGGCGGTGCAGCCGGCGGTCGCGTCGGTCGGCGATTTCCAAAGGTGCGCGAAGATGCAACTGCCGCCGCCCGGCTTGCCCTTGGCGTTGTGCTCGATCACGAAGCCGATCTTGTAGCGCTGGTCGCCGTCCAGATGCAGGTCGCGGCGCATCGGTTCGCTGGCGCCCTCCACCGCTTTCTCGCCGACCTTCCTGGTATCGACGATCTGGTTGTAGTACGGCGAACCATCAACATCGACGCACCAGTCGGTGTCCTGCATCGCCTCGTAAGGCATGTGCGTATCGGCCCTGGCGGCGTAACCGAAGACTTCGCCAACGCGATACACACCGGCGGCGGCACGGCCGTCGCCTTCGTGCTTCTGCGGGCCGTCGGCCTGCGCGGCATTCAGACCGAGGCCCCAGGCGGAACCCGAGCGCCCCACGGTGACCGCTTGCGCGTCCACGATCGGCTTCCAGCGGTTGCCTGAGCGCTCGTACGCACGCAGCACGCCGTGGTCGGCGTTCCAGTCCGGCGTGATCACCAGCACCATCTGGCGCGAAGCCTGCCAGGCCAGCGGTTGCTCGGCGGCAAACACCGCGGCGACCGGCGCCACCGTGGTCAAGCTCAACGCGGCGGCAAGAAGATGACGAATCACAAAGCGACGGGCGGGAGAAGTCATGCGATTCCGCGAAATGGGAGACTAGGGTTCCAGCATCTGCTGGACGCGTTCGAGATTGGCGAGCAGCTGGACATGGCGGTGTTCGTCGCCTTCGCACAGCTGGACGTAGACGCCATCGAGCAGATGCTGCAGCGCCGATTGGTAGAGCACGGGCTGGATGTAAGGACGATCGTCGTGGGCGGACACCAGCAAGGCGATGTCCGCGATCGCACGCAGCGGATTGGACGTGTGTCGCGTCACCGTGATCAGGCGACCGCGGCGCTCGCGGAAGAAGCGACCGATCTTGCACAGCGCCGGATGGTTGCCGTGCTCGGAAAATACCAGCAGCACGTCGCCTGCCCCGGCAGCGGAAACGCTGGCCGCCATGCGCGGCGCATCGAAGTTGTGTATCGACGGCACGCCCAGCAGCGACAGGCGCAGCGCGAAGCTGCGCGCATAGATGTCGTCGTCGCCCAGGCCGATCATGAAGACCTTGCCCTTGGTGCCGGCCGTGGCAATCGCTTCGGCCACGGCTTGCAGGGTCTCGGGGGCATTGATCAGGCGCGTCTCTTCTTCCGACTCAGCCTTGCGCCGCCACAGATTGCCCGAGGCCGATTCGTCGAAGGCCGCCTTGGCCTGCGTGGCGACATGGGCGGCGTCGCCGTTGTCGGCACGGGCAATCGCCTCGCCGACGGAATACTTGAGGTCCGGATAACCTTTGAAGCCCAGCTTCTGGGTGAACTTGACCACGCTGGACTGGCTGATGCCCAGCGCGTTGGCCAGTTGCTGCGAGGAGTAGTCGCGCAGCAGCTGGGCGTTTTCCAGGATGAAATCGGCGATGCGCCGCTCGACCGCCGACATCTGGTCGCGTTCGGAGCGGATTTTCACCAAGGGCGACATATCAAGCTTCCAGCTTTTCCAAGCCACGAATCTCCCGGATACCCAATCCAGGCGCCTCGGTGACCGAGATCTCCGACTCGTTGAAGACCACGCCCCCGTCCACCGGGTTGTACTGGCACAGCGAGGGGCCGTCCAGATCCACCTTGGTGATCACCGCCGACTTGGCCACCGCCACGTGCACTGCCGCAGCGACGCTGATGCTGGTTTCCAGCATGCAGCCGATCATGCATTCCACCCCGTACATGGCGGCGATGTCGGCAATGCGGATGGCGTTGGAGATGCCGCCGGTCTTCATCAGCTTGATGTTGATGATGTCGGCGGCGCGCATCTGGATCAGGTCGATCACCTCCATCGGGCCGAACACGCTTTCGTCGGCCATGATGGGGGTGTGCACGCGCTCGGTGACGTAACGCATGCCTTCGAGGTCGCGCGCCTTCACCGGCTGCTCGACCAGTTCCAGCCGCACGCCGGCGTCTTCCAACGTCTGCAGCGCGTAGACCGCCTGCTTGGCGGTCCAGCCCTGGTTGGCGTCGAGGCGCAGCAAGGCGCGGTTTTCCACCGCGGCATAGATGGCCTTGACGCGCTCGATGTCCACACCGATGTCCTTGCCCACTTTGATCTTGAGCGACTCGAAGCCGCGCTCCACCGCGCTCACCGAATCGGCGACCATCTTGTCGATGTAGTCGACGCTGATGGTGATATCGGTGGTGATCACCGGATCGCCACCGCCGAGCAGCTTGTAGAGCGGCGCGTTGTACAGCTGGCCCCACAGGTCGTAGAGGGCGATTTCCACCGCCGCCTTGGCGCTGGTGTTCTTCTCCATCGAACTCTGGATCAGCTGGGTCAGGCGATTGAGATCGGCGATTTCCTGGCCGACCAGGCGCGGCGCGATGTAATGGCGGATCGCATCGACGATCGAACCATGGGTGTCGCCGGTGATCACCGCCGTGGCCGGCGCTTCACCGTAGCCGATATGGCCACTATCGGTATGCACCATCACCACGATGTCTTCGACCTGGTTGACGGTGCGCAGCGCCGTCTTGAACGGCGTCTTGAGCGGTACGCGCAGCATGCCGAACTGGATGTCGGTGATCTTCATGGGAGGCGGAAGCTTCCTGTCTTCGATAGGGAATGGAGGCGCAAGACGATCACGGATGCACGCGCACGATGCTGGTCATGCGGTCGACATAGGTGTGCTTGTCGTCGTACATCAGCGGCAGCAGCGGCGTCACCGACACTTCGTTGAGCTTGACGCGGCGCGTGCCGCCCTTGCCGTCGCGATAAGACATGCCGCCCGTATCGTGGATCACGTAGGGCTCGCCATCGAGCTTGCCGATCACCATCATCACGTGGCCAGGGATATAGACCAGGTCGCCCACCTGCAAGGCCATCGCGGCCTTGAGGCGCGCGTCGTGGCTGTCCTTGTCGCCGAAGGTCTGATGCGTGAGGCCGGGACTGATCGCCTGCTTGCTGGTGTTGCGCGGCATCTGCACGCCCATGCTGCGATAGACGTCCGATACGAAGCCGCTGCAATCGCGGCCATCGTAGTCGTGGCCCCAGCCGTATCGCTCGCCAAGGAACTTGAACGCTTGGCGGATGATGTTGGCTTCCGTCAGCGGCAAATAGGTGTCCTGCGTGTCGACGTTGCGCTGGATCAATGCCGGCGAGAACGCGAGCTTGCCATCGGCTTGCCGGATCGGCAGATCGACCACGTACGACGCATAGGGCGACTGGCCGTTCACTGGCTCATCGGCCGGATGATCGGACAGCACCGGCACGGCCACACCCATATCCAGCTGCAGCTGCGATACCGCCGGCTGCTCCGGCGTAAACACGGTGCGGATGGTTCCGCCCGTCACCACGCGTTGCGGCAGGCGCGTGCCATAAGTTAGCACCTCGACCGCCGAACCCTCGGCGACATTGTCGCGATGCGTCCAGGCGGCATAGCGCTCGCTCACCACGAACAGCCAGCGGCCGTCGCGGCTGGTGTGCGCGATCAGCACCGGCGTACCGGGAAATTCGGCGGTCTCCTGGAAGCGATCGATGTCTGTATCGTCTTTCGAGGTAAACACGCGCGTGTCGGTGGGATACGTACGCAAGGCCGCGCGCTGCACGATCATGCCGTAGCGGCTGGTCTGCTGTGCCGGCACGGCATCGAGCGCGAGCGCGTCCGCGAGCTGCGCGCGCAAGCTGTCGGGCACCGGCTGGCCCTTGTCGTCAAACAACGGGCGCTTGGGATACTGCGAAAGGTCGTTGATCCAACCAGTCACCATGGCGCGATCGACGTTGGCCGGGACGCCATGCAGGTCGTGCATGGACCCATCGACCCTGAGCAGCTTCGCGTTCTGCGCGCCGATGGCATCGATGCCCGCAAGCACGCGATCAGGCTGCGCCAGCTGCTTGATCCAGAAATCCGGCGCCAGCATCGCGTTGTTGCTGATGCCGAGCACGCCCGAAGGCGGCACGGGGACGGGGTCGGGCCGCTGGTCCGCCAAGACCGGGGCCGCGGCCAGCGCGGCGAGCAGACACAACGTCAGGCGAGGCATGAGTCGCATGCTGATTCCTATGCAATGGCCAGTGACGACATGACGGACGCCACCAGCAATCCAAACCCTGTACCGAGGATATAGCCGAGCAAGGCCAGCAGGATGCCCACCGGCACCAGTGAACGCGAGTAGCTGGCTGCGAGTATGGGCGTGGCTGCCACGCCGCCGATGCAGGCGAGCGAGGAAATGCCGCACAGATACAGATCGAAGTGAAATACCCGCGCGGCCAGCGCCAGCAGCACGGCATGGATGGCGATGATGCAGACGCCGCACATGAGATACAGCGGCGCCGAGGCAATGCCGTCGAAATTGCTTTGCGAGGCCAGGATGGCCACCACGCTGATCAGCATGGCGCTGGAAATCGTGCTGGCGCCAGCGAAGCGCGCCAGCGGTGTATGCGCAGCCACCAGACCGAAGGCAGTGGACAGCATGATGGTCCAGGTGGTGGACGACACCATCTCGGTTACCGGCAGGCGCCCGGCAAGCCATGCGGACAGCGCCGCCACCAGCAGGGCCATGCCCAGCCACAGCAGCACGTTCTCGGAGGTGGTCGGGCCGTGACTGCGCGAGGGCTCCACCACCATGTCGGCGCTGGAGGTGGCGCGAGTCCAGCGGTTGAACTGGGTGGCCACGCGGCCCAGGCCAAACAGCACCACCACCCACATCGAGTAGCACAAGGCATCGGTGAGCAGCGAAAACGCCAGCAGGCGATCGGGCATGCCGATGGCTTGCTTGACCGCCACCATATTGGCTGTGCCGCCGATCCAGCTGCCCGACAGCGCGGCCAGCGGCTGCCAGGCATCGCCTTTCAGCCACACGCGGAACATCAGGAAGGTGCCGACGAAGGCAATGAACAGGCACACCATGGTGACGAAGAAAACCGCAAGGACGCGCGGCCCCAGCCGGTAGATCGCCCGCAGATCGCAATTGATCATCAGCAGGAATAACAGGGCCGGCACCAGGTGCTCGATGAGCATGCCCTGGGTGGCGCGGATCTCCGCATTGACCTGCCACAGACCCGTGACCGCCAACGCGGTCACCAGCAGATAGGTCAGCACGATCGGCGGCAAAACCTCGAAGAAACGCCACTTGTAGCGCCGCTCCAGGGCGGGAAACAGGCCCGCTGCCAGCAACATGACAGCGAGATAAGGCCAGGCCGTGTGGATCATGCGTCCCCTTTGAATCCCCGATCATCGTCGTCTTTGGAATATCTGATTCGGACGACGTTTGCTCGAAGCATAAATTATTGACCGTCGATTGCAAGCGTGCTACACAGCGACTTCGCTTTTTCTTACGGGGAAGTGGCAGGTGCAGACGGTGCGACCCATCTCATCCTTGCGACGTCGGCAATTTTCGCTGGCGACGGCGCTTGCCTGCCTGCTGCTCGCCGGTGTCGCATCGGCCGCCACCCAAGCCCCGGTGCAGCATGCCATTGCGCAGATCGATGCGGGGCAATTCAGCGCGGCTGAAGCCGATATCACGAACGCACTGGCCCAACCAGGACTCTCGCCGGAGGCGCGCGATGCGCTGCTGTTCCAGCGCGAACGCATGCGCCGCATCCGACTCGACTTCACGCTCGATGCCGATGCCGCCAAAGCACGACTGCGCAAGCAGATTCCCGACCTCACCGACGCGGAGTTCGCGCGCTGGGATCAGCAGGGCTTGCTCGAACATCAGGTGATCGACGGGCGCACGCTTTACTTCAAGCGTGCGCCGGGCAACCTGTTCCTGCTCAGCAAGGATGCCGCCGCACGGCGCACGCATCCGGCGCCGTCCAACGACGACCCGATGGAGAAGCTCAACGATCACCATCGCGACGCGCGTCGCGAAGCGCTCGCTACGCATCGCAGCAGCGTCACGCCCAACCATGTGCGCGTCACCGAAACCGTCACAGTCAACGCCGATGCCGTGCCCGCCGGCGAAACGGTGCGCGCCTGGCTGCCGTTTCCGCGCGAACTGCCGGGACAGCAGGAAGGCGTGCGCCTCGTCGACAGCCAGCCTGTCGGCGCTCAAGTGGCGCCGGCCAGCACGATGCAACGCACGGCCTATCTGGAGAAGCCGGCCGTCGCAGGCAAGCCGACCACGTTTGCCGTCACCTACGAGCTGACCATTTACGCGCAATACCACGACATCGATGCGTCCAAGGTGGTGCCGGCGAAGATCTCGCCCGAGCTTGCGCCCTTTGTCGCCGAGCGCGCACCGCACATCGTCTTCACCGACGACCTGCGCGCGTTTTCGCGCAAGGCCGTGGGCAACGAAACCAATCCGTATCGCATCGCGCAGAAGTTGTTCGCCGCCGTGGACCAGATTCCCTGGGCCGGGGCACGCGAATATTCCACCATCAGCAACCTCAGCGATTACACGCTGCATGCCGGCCACGGCGATTGCGGCGAGCAGACCATGCTGTTGATTGCTCTGCTGCGCCTCAACGGCATTCCTGCGCGCTGGCAATCGGGCTTCATCTTCTCGGACGGCAAGTACAACAACATCCACGACTGGGGCCAGCTCTATCTGGCGCCCTATGGCTGGGTACCGATGGACGTGACCTTCGGCCAGCTGCATCCGGCGGCGGGCGACGACCCTGCCTTGCAGTGGTTCTACCTCGGCGGGCTCGACGCCTACCGCATCGCTTTCAACAGCGATTTCAGCCAGCCGCTGGTGCCAGCCAAACAGTTCTTCCGCTCCGAAACGGTGGACTCGCAGCGCGGCGAGCTGGAGTGGCGTGGCGGCAACTTGTACTTCGATCAATGGGACTACGACTTCACGTGGCAGCTGCTGCCGGCGACTGAGCGCGCCAGCAGATAAGCGGTCTTTACATCAACGACGACAGAACCGGGGGAGACGGGGAAATGGTCAGTCGTACTTTTCGCAGGACCATGCTGTGCATGGCGTTGGGCATGGGTCTGGCTTCGATGGCCACGCCTCCGGCATTTGCAGGCAATAACGACGGCACGGTGGTCGGTCACACCGAACCCGGCGCACTCGTCACCATCAGCAATCCGCAGACGGGTTTCACCCGCTCGGTAACAGCCGACGACAAGGGCAATTACCGCATCTCGTTCCTCGCCATCGGCGATTACACGCTGTCCGTGGCCAAGGACGGCAAGACCATCACGCAGTCCACGCCCGTCACCGTGACGCTGGGCAACGCCACCACCGTGAACCTGGGCGGCAACAACGCGACCAACCTGTCGGCAGTCAATGTCACCGGCACGTCGATCATCACCGCGGTGGACGTCACTTCGACCGAGTCGTCCACCAATATCTCGCGTGAAGAGCTGCGTCGCCTGCCGGTGGATCAGAACATCGCCGCCGTGGCGACACTCGCGCCAGGCGTGGTGAAGGGCGCATCGGCCTTTGGCGGCTTGTCCTTCGGTGGCTCGTCGGTGGCGGAGAACGCCATCTACGTCAACGGCCTCAACGTCACCGACTTCTACAACCGCAATGGCTATTCCGAGGCACCGTTCAACTTCTACCAGGAATTCCAGGTGAAGACCGGCGGCTACTCGGTGGAGTTCGGCCGCACCACCGGCGGCGTGATCAACGCAGTGGCGCGCTCGGGTTCCAACGATTTCCACGCGGGCGTGGAAATGACGATGGAACCGGGGGCGTGGCATGCGCAGGCAGAGGATCGCTACGACGCCAACGGCAATCGCTACCTCACGGCCAGCGAGGACCGCGATTCGCTGATGAAGACCAACATCTACGCGTCCGGCCCGATCGTGAAGGACAAGCTGTTTATCTTCGCCATGGTGGAACAGCGCGGTGACAACCCGCGCAACACCAACGACGAGGGCACCACCCTCACCAGCAACAGCTCCAGTCCCGATTTCTGGGGTACCACCATCGACTGGCACATCAACGACAGCAACCTGCTCTCGCTGATGGCCTTCTCGGACAAGAGCAAAAACGTCGGCACCGTCTACAACTACGACTACGACACGCACACCATCGGCGCCAAGACCAATACCATCTACACGGACACCGGCGGCAAGAACTGGTCGCTCACCTATACCAACTACCTCACCGACAACCTGTCGATGAAAGTGTTGTACGGCGAGAACAAGCGCGAATCGTTCAATCGCGCGCTCACCGACCTCGATTGCAACCACGTCGCCGCTGAAACCGCCGTTCCCAAGCCTGGCGTGCCGTTGGGTTGCACGACGAATACGGCGGTGGAGAAGCGCAACGACAAGCGCAAGGAAGGCCGCGCCGACTTCGAATGGAAGCTGGAAGACCACCTGCTGCGTTTCGGCTACGACCACGAGGACGACGACTCTGTCTACAGTCGTCACTATCCGGGCCCCGGCGCGATCTACTACAACGTCTATGCGGCCACGCCCGGCTCGACCATCCCCAATCCCAACGGCGGCGGCGTGATTCCGCCGGGCTACAACGGCTATGTGCGCGCCCGCCGCTACGAGATCGCAGGCAACTTCGACACCACCAACAACGCCTTCTATCTGGAAGACAACTGGCAGGTGACGCCCAACCTGCTGCTCAACGCCGGCATCCGTCGCGATGGCTTCGACAATATGGACGCCGCTGGCCGCAGCTATATCAAGATGGACAATATGTGGGCGCCGCGCTTCGGCTTCTCGTGGGACGTGAAGGGGGACGGCACTACCAAACTCTATGGCAACCTGGGCCGCTACTACCTGCCGGTGGCCAACGTGATCAACATCAAGCAGGCCGGTGGCTTGCTCGACCAGCGCACGTATTACGCGTTTGGTGGCTGGCAGACGCTTACCGATGCCAACGGCAACCAGTACGCCATTCCCGTCCTCGGACCGCAGCTGGGCGGCGTGGACACGTCGCAGGGCGACGGCACCGTGCATGACCTGCGTTCGGAAGTGAACAAGGATATGCAGCAGGTCTACCAGGATGAGCTGATCATCGGCTTCCAGCAGATGCTCAATGACAAGTGGTCGTGGGGCGTGAACGGCACCTACCGCAAGCTGCACAATGCCATCGACGACATGGAGATCAGCGCCACCGGCAAGTGCGGTCCGGACGGCTACATCGGCTGGGTGATGGGCAATCCCGGCAAAAAGAACAAGGTGTGGGGCGACACCAACTGCGACGGCACGGCCGATGGCTGGGTCACCGTGGATACGTCCAAGGAAGGCTGGGCGATGTACGACGAGGATGGCAACTACCTGGGCCAGCGCGGCTGGGTGAATCCCAAGCGCACCTACACCGCGCTGGAATTCCAGCTGGATCGCGCCTGGGACAACAAGTGGTCGTTCAATGCGTCCTACGTGTTGTCGTGGAACCGCGGCAATGCGGAGGGCCCGGTGAACTCCGACACCAACTTCGACGACACCGGCCGCACCGAGAATTTCGATGATCCGTGGGTGAACTTCGGCGGCGACGGCTACCTGCCCAACGATCGTCGTCATCAGCTCAAGCTGCGCGGCACCTATGCCATCACGCCGAACTGGCAAGTGGCGGGCGACGCGAATATCGCTTCGGGTGGCCCCATCACCGGTTTCGGCGTCGGCAATCCGTATGACGCCACGGTGTACCACAGCTACTACATCTGCGTGGCCAACTGCGATGCGGCGCGTTCGGAAGATCGCGTGTACGAATCCTCGCCGCGCGGCAAATACGGCCGCATGCCGTGGACTTACACCCTTGGCGCCAGCATCACCTACTTGCGCCAGCTGGCCGACGTCGGCCAGCTGCGCGTGAAGTTCGCGGTCTACAACCTGCTCAACGAACAGCGCACCATCCAGGTGGACCAGGATCTGCAGACCACCATTTCCAACAGCACCAGTTCCACCTTCGAACAGCCCTTGCGTTTCCAGTCGCCTCGCTTTGCGCAGTTGACGGTGTCCGTGGACTTCTGATGAGTCCGTCCCCACCGGCAGCCTGCGCGATGCAGGCTGCCGTTTTTTTTGCGACAGGCTCGCCCATGATGGACACGATCGCTTCACCCTGCGCCAAGCTCGACGGCATCGACCTGCACGCGCTGGCGGACCGTTTAGGCACGCCGCTGTATGTCTATTCGGCCAGTGCGATCCGCGAACGCATCGCTTCCCTGCGGTCGGCCCTGCACGGCACCGACCACCTGATCTGTTTCGCGGTCAAGGCGAACCCCAACCGCGGCGTGCTCGCCTTGATGCATGGGCAGGGCATCGGCGCGGATATCGTCTCGGCCGGCGAGCTGTGGCGTGCGCAGCAAGCGGGCATACCACCAGAGCACATCGTGTTTTCCGGCGTGGGCAAGACCGAGGCGGAGATCGCCGAAGCTCTGGAGGTCGGGGTCCTGCGTTTCAATGTGGAATCACACGACGAGCTGCTGGCCTTGCAGCGCGTGGCGCTGGCTCTGGGCATCAAGGCTCGTGCCGCCGTACGCATCAATCCCGACGTGGATGCGCTCACCCACGCCAAGATCTCCACGGGCCGCGCCGAGAACAAGTTCGGCGTGAGCATCGAAGAGGCTCGGCGCTGGTTTGCCAAACGCGACGAACTCAGCCATGTGCAACTCGATGGCCTGCATGTGCATATCGGATCGCAGATCCTCCAGCTGGAGCCATTTCGACAAGCCTTGCAGCGCGTGGCGGCTTTCTGGCGCGAACTGGTGGCGCAGGGGCATGCGATCAACAGCGTCGACGTGGGTGGTGGCCTGGGCGTTTGCTATCGCGAAGGCCACGATCACCCGATCGATGCAGCTGCCTATATCGAGGTGGTACGCGAAGCCCTGGCCGGCTTTGAAGGACGCCTGCTGTTCGAACCCGGCCGCTATCTGGTGGGCGAGGCCGGCCTGCTGCTGACGCGCGTGATCCGCCTCAAGCAGGGCGACGAGCGTACCTTCCTGGTGCTGGACGCCGCCATGAACGACTTGGCCCGGCCCAGCCTGTACGATGCATGGCACGACATCGCGCCGCTAGCCGGGGACGCACGCTCGATGACTTCTTACGACATCGTGGGACCGGTATGCGAAACCGGCGACACCTTTGCCAGGGCACGCGCCCTGCCCGCCTGCGTTCCCGGCGATCTGCTGATGATACGCACCGCCGGCGCCTACGGTGCCTCGATGGCCTCCACCTATAACTCGCGCCCGCTCGCCGCCGAAGTGATGGTGGATGCGGGACGCTACGCTGTCGTGCGAAAGCGCCAAAGTTACGAAGACATGGTCGCCGGCGAGCAGCCGGCCAAACACTGGGAAACCGCATGAAGACTCTTGGCTTACTCGGCGGCGCCACCGCGCTTGCACTCACGCTGGCCAGCGCTCCCGCCCGGTCGCAGCAGGATCCGCCGATCACCCTCGACACGCACGTGGATATTCCCTTTGGGTATATGCACGAGGCGCGCTTCGACTTCGGCAAGACGACGCCGATGCAGTTGGACCTCGACAAGATGCGCCGCGGTGGCCTGGACGCTGTGTTCTTCATCGTCTACGTGGACCAGGGCCCGCTGACGCCGGCCGGGTATGCGCATGCCGTGGCCCAGGCCAAGCGCAAGTACGACGCTATCGACCTGATGCTGAAGACCTATCCGGATCAGATCCGTCTTGCCACCACGCCGGAGCAGGTGCGTGCCAATAAGGCCGCAGGCAAGCTGTCGGCGATGATCGGCGTGGAAAACGGCTACTCGCTCGGCCACGACATCAGGAACCTCGACCTGGCCTATAAGCGCGGCGCGCGTTACGTCGGCCTCGCCCATATGGGCAACAACGACCTGTGCAGCAGCTCCACGCCGCAAGCGGACCTCGGCGACACCCCGCTGCCGGAATACGGCATCACCGATTTCGGCCGCAGCGTGGTCAAGCGCGAGAACGAGCTGGGCATCATGGTCGACGTGTCGCACTCCTCCGACGCCTGCGTGCGCGAGGTGCTCGCCTTGTCCACCGCGCCGGTGATCGCCTCGCATTCGTCGTCGCGCGCGCTGACCAACCATCCGCGCAATCTGTCGGATGATCTGCTGCGCGCCATCGCGGCCAAGGGCGGCGTGATCCATGCGGTGGCGGTGGGTGAATTCATCAAGCTCGATCCGGGCCGCGAGATGGCCATCAAAGCGCTGCAGGCACAAGTGGCCAAGCAGGCTGGTGCCAAGACTTTCGACAGCGAGAAGCACGAATACCTGCCCGCCTATATCGACGGCATGAAGCGCATCGATGCGGCCTTCCGGCCCGCAACAGTTGATGAGTACGTCGCGCACATCAAGCATATGGTTGAGGTGGCTGGCATCGATCACGTCGGCATCGCGTCGGACTTCGACGGTGGCGGCAGTCTCGCCGGGTGGTCGGACGCGACGCAGACGCGCAATCTCACGGCAGCACTGCATCGCGCCGGCTTCAGCGACGCGGACATCGCCAAGATCTGGGGTGGTAACTTGCTGCGTGTGTGGGATGAAGTGACCAATCACGCCACGGCGGGTCATGCGGGCTGAGCGTCTAATGCGGCGGTGGACGGTGGCGATAGCCTTTGCCCTCGCCACCAGTGTCGCCACGGCGGCCGACTCGCCGTCCGCCGCGCAGCTCGATCCGATCGTCGATGCGGTGATGGCGCGCTATCACCTCGCCGGCCTGGCGGTCGGCGTGATCGATCATGGCGAAGTGATCTATACGCGCACGCTGGGTGAACGCGTGGCCGGCTCCGGCCAGCCGGTCACGCCCGATACGCTGTTCAAGATCGCCTCCAACAGCAAGGCGATGACCGCCGCCCTGCTCGCCCGGCTCGTACAGGAAGGCAAACTGCGCTGGGATGCACCGGTGCGCAGCTACCTGCCTGATTTCCGCATGGCCGACCCCTGGGTCACCGTGCATATGCAGGTGGGCGATCTGCTCACCCATCGCAGCGGGCTGCGCGAGGGTGCCGGTGATCTGATGCTGTGGCCGGAACCCAACGACTTTACGCGCAAGGACATCGTGCATGCGCTGGCTTATCTCAAGCCGGCCTACAGTTTTCGCGCGGGCTACGCCTACGACAACCTGCTCTACGTCGTCGCCGGCGAAGTGGCCGCAGCCGCGGGTCATGATCGTTACGACGCCTTGCTGCGCCGCGAAGTGTTCCAGCCGCTCGGCCTCACACGTTGCCAGATTGGCGCATGGGGGCGGGACGGCGTGGGCAACGTCGCCCAGCCGCACATGCGCGAGCATGATCGCAACATCGTGATCAACGCCGACGACGCCGAGATTCCCGACATCACCTCGGCCGCTGCCGGTGGCGTGCGCTGCAGCCTTGCCGACATGCTGGTGTGGGCGCGCAACTGGGTCGCACCGACACCGCAGCAGCTGCAATGGCTGACGCCCGAACAGCGCCAGATTCTGTGGACGCCCTACACACCGATGCCGATCTCGGCCCGGCGTCGCGCCTGGGATGGCACGCGTCTCTATGCCTATGGTTATGGCTGGCGCATTGCCGACGTCGATGGCGTGCACACGGTGTCGCATACCGGCACGCTGTCCGGCATGTATTCGGCCATGACCTTGCTGCCCGATCGCCAGGCCGGTTTCGTCGTGCTGATGAACAGCGAGGCGGAGGACGCACGCACGGTGCTGGTCGAAGCGCTGACCAAGCAGTTCACCTCGCCCGCCGATGCGCACGATGTCAGTTGGTACGCCGACCAACTCGATCGCGCAGCGGCCACGTCCCGCAAGGCAGCTGCGCCGCCCGCCTCACAACCAGCCAAAGCGGACGAACTGCGCAGCCAGTGGGGCCAATGGCGCGATCCGTGGTTCGGCGCCATCACTTTGTGCCCGCAAGGCAAGGCACTGCGTTTCGCCGCAGCCAAGTCGCCGCGACTGACGGGTACGGTGATGCGCGCCGGCCAGCGTTACCTGGTGCACTGGGATCACGGGGACGCCGACGCATGGCTAAGTTTCCCCGCCGACAACCACGGCAGCCTGCACATGAGCAAGGTCGATCCCTCTGCGGACTTCAGCTACGACTTCGAAGATC
This sequence comes from Dyella sp. 05T440, assembly GCF_056395965.1. Classification (NCBI taxonomy): domain Bacteria; kingdom Pseudomonadati; phylum Pseudomonadota; class Gammaproteobacteria; order Lysobacterales; family Rhodanobacteraceae; genus Dyella; species Dyella sp. 05T440. The sequence continues at coordinate 68,960 of NZ_JBFTKN010000019.1, read as the reverse complement.
TCGCCTTTCATCGGGAGCACGGCTGTGACTGAGCGCCCACGCTTTATGTCTGGATTGGCACTGCTCGCGCTCGTCGCACTCGCCCAGGCCGACGGTGCACCCAGGCTGTCGCCGGCAACCTCGGCGGCACAAGCGGGCCTGGTCGATATCCGTCAACTCGCGCCCGATATCGCCGAGGACATCAAGTACGCCGGCAGCGACAATTTCGTCGGCGCACCCGTGGATGGTTACCTCGCGCCCAAGTGCCTGCTGCTCAAGCCCGCCGCCGAAGCGCTGGCACGCGTGGAGCACGACCTGCATGCGCAACACCAGCGACTCAAGCTGTTTGACTGCTATCGCCCCGCGCGAGCCGTGCAGCATTTCGTGCGCTGGGCCGGCGACCTCAACGACCAGCGGACCAAGGCCACGCACTATCCGAAACTGGACAAGAGCGCGCTGCTGGGCGACTACATCGCACCGGTCTCCGGCCATAGCCGCGGCGCCACAGTGGATCTCACGCTGATGCAATGCGATGCCACCGACAGTCACTGCGCGCCGCTCGATATGGGTACCGATTTCGACTACTTCGGCACGCTGGCCAACACCGATTCACTGGAAGCCAATGCCGCGCAGCACGCCAACCGCGAGATCCTGAAGCGCGCGATGGAACGAGAAGGTTTCCGCAATTATGCGATGGAGTGGTGGCACTACACGCTGAGCCCCGAGCCCTCACCCGACACCGTCTACGACGTGCCGGTGCAATGACCGTCCCGCCAATGACGAGGCCAGCCATGATGCGCCAGTGGGTTTTCATGTGTGTCGCCGTTCTGCTCTGCTCCGGCGTGGTGCACGCGAGCGAGGTCGACGACTTGATGTTCCGCTACCAGGGCAACGGACCAGGTGCATCCCTGCTGGTGATCAAGGACGGCAAACTCTTGGTCAACCGCGGCTACGGCCTGGTCAACCTCGAGACACACGAGGCCGCCACGCCAGCTACCAATTATCGACTCGCTTCGGTCAGCAAACAGTTCACGGCGGCAGCGATCCTGTTGCTGGCCGAACGCGGCAAGCTCAGCCTGGACGATCATGTTCGTCACTGGCTACCGGAACTCCCCGCCGCACATGAGCCGATCACCATCCGGCAACTGCTCAGTCACGCCGGCGGCCTGATCGATTACGAAGATCTGATGCCCGCCGATGCCACCGCGCAGATCAGCGATGCCGACGTGCTGCGCATGCTTGCCGCGGAGCCACGCAGTTATTTTCCGCCGGGCACGGCGTATCGCTACAGCAATGGCGGCTACGTGCTGCTGGGCTTGATCGTTGAACGCGCATCGGGACGGCCCTTGCCCGATTTCCTCGCGCAGAACATCTTCCGGCCGCTGGGTATGACGCACACGTTGCTTTACGTGCGCGGCGGCCCTCAGGTCACGCATCGCGCCTACGGTTACAGCGAAGAGAACGGGCACTGGGTGCAAACCGACCAGAGTCCCACCAGCGCGACACGCGGCGATGGCGGCATCTACTCCTCCATCGACGATCTCGCGCGCTGGGATGCCGCGCTCTACGACCATCGCCTGCTGTCCGATGCATCGCGTCGTCTTGCCTTCAGTCCCCAGAACAAAATCAACGACGAGCCCGATGTGGACAGTTACGGCTACGGCTGGCGCATCCACGGCGACGTGCTCTGGCATTCGGGCGAGAGCATCGGCTTTCGCAACGTCATCATTCGCTGGCCGAAGCAGCACGTGACGGTGATCCTGCTCAGCAACCGCAACGATCCGGAACCCTATCGCACGGCGCTCGCCATCGGGCAGCTGTACCTGAAGCCTTGAATCAGGTGACGCTGCGCCACGGGTGGTAACCCGGCAAACGGTGGGTGTCCTGACTCGCCATAAGGACGCGGGTGGCGCCACCGCCGCGCGTGGCTTCGCGTTCGGCCAGCAGCGTGGCCAATTCCAGCGCATTGACCAGCACGCAACGCCGACCGACGGGCGAGCCGTCGCGCAACACACGCCAGCCCTCGCCCTGTTGGCGTGCGACCAGATATTCGATGATGGGGGCGTCCATGAAGAAACTCCGCGCCAGGCTCGCGCCTGCACTGTGGGTCGGGATTTCTACACGTTAGCCAGCACGCATCCGGCAAAACATCGGAATAATCCGAAAATGCCGGGGAGCCGGAGAGAATCCGGCTCCCTCAGGCAATCGCCGGTCAGTTGGCGGCGATGCCAGCCTGCTGCAGGGGCACGCAGGCATCGCCCGCGCACTCGATCTGCACGTCGCTGGACGCCGGACACTGCGATCGGAACATTGCCTTGCTCCCGTCGACCATCACCACATGGATGGCGCGATCGCATTGACGAGAGGCCGCCACGTTCTGCGCGGCGTTGAACATGCTCTTGCTCACGCGACCGTCGAGGCTGGCCAGGCCATCGGCCGTCGGCGTGGCATACGTCGCGCCCGGCACCGCGTTGACGCTCGGATAGGTCGAGGCCAGCGCATACGCCGAGGGCAGCACGATGGTGAGCTTGTCCGGATAGTGATGCGAGGCGCCGTCCGAGAAATCGATGGCCAGGCCGACGATGCCGCCAATGATCAGGTTGCCCCACACCATGCCGCGGATGCTGGCGTCGTAGGACTGCTGCGCGATCTGCTTGCCGTCCTGCTGGCAGGTCACGCTGAGATCGTGCGACGAGCGATGGACCACCGCCGTACCCGGCGTCGTCACGCGCACCTGGCCGGTGCCATTGCTCAGCGTGCAATCGGCATGGATGCTCTGGTTTGCCGCACGCGCATCCACTTCCACCTTCTGATAGCGGCCACCCACGATCGACGCGCACGCCGATACGCTCAAGGCGCACGCCATCACGACGGCCTTCTTCCCTAAATGCTTCATGTCATTCCCCTGACTTGGTCCCGCGCATTCCCAGACATCCCCCCTTGGACGTCCGTAGCGCTGGTTGAAACAGGTGGCGGTGATGCGCATCGCGTTCGTATTGCACGAACGCACTGTCAGACGACAGTTCGACGCAAGACAGTCAGCCCCCGTGACTGCGTCGCGCATTTTTATCGGAGAAGCGAATAAAAAACGAGGGGTTCGATATCTAACTTATGGCCGAGGCAGCGTCGGCGCAGCGAAGGCAATAACTTGCGATGTATAGGTTTCGACCACCAGGCTGAAGGGGCGATTGGCCTGATCGAACAACAGCGCACGGTGTTCGAGCACATGCGGCGGCATCACCAGTGAGGTGTTGTTCGCAGGCGGCAGCGTGGGCTTGCTTTCCCAGCCTTCGGGCAGCGGCGACCACAGCAATTGCGCGGACAAGGTCTGCCGGCGGAAGTGCAAGGCTTGCACCACCTTGCCGAACGGCGTGTCGGTGCTGTCGAGCTCGTGATTCATCGCATCGGTGAGGCGCGAGGGCACGTACCAGTTGTCTGCTTCGGACAGCACATGCTCGCCGCAGGCCAGTTGCACGCGGCGATAGCGCACGGGTTCGTCCGCGCCGATCTGCAGCTGGTTGCGCGCTTCCGGCGGCAGTGGCTTGTCTTGGCCCTGCACGCGTTCGGCGACGATCTTGGCCACGGGTGCGAGCTGATGCACGGCGCACCAGCGCTCCAGCGTGAGCGTGGCGCTGGGGTGGCTGAGCAACTCGGCATTGAGCGACTGCAACAGCGCCAGCGCCTCGAGACGCGAGGTGGCGTCGTCGCGCCAGGCCGGCGGCGTTCCTGGCTCGCGCGCATGCAGCGGCGCCACCAGCAGGCTGCTGCCCAAGCCCAGCGCGCAGGACCAGGCCGCTCCACGTCGTAGACGGCGCATGCTCAGAGACCCTTGGCTGCCTGGGCCACGGCGCGGAACAGCGCACGGCCCTTGCTCATGGTTTCTTCCCACTCCGATGCCGGATCGGAGTCGTACACGATGCCCGCGCCAGCCTGGACGTGTAGACGTCCATCCTGAATCACCGCCGTGCGGATCGCGATGGCGGTATCCGCATCGCCCCACCAGCCGATCCAGCCGATCGCTCCCGCGTAGATGTTGCGCTTGTACGGCTCCAGCTCCTGGATGATTTCCAGCGCGCGGATCTTGGGCGCGCCACTGAGCGTGCCGGCCGGGAAGGTCGCCTTGAGCACATCCATATAGCCGACATCGGGACGCACGCTGCCCTGCACCTGCGACACGATATGCATCACGTGCGAGTAGCGCTCGACCACGAACGATTCGCTCACTTCCACGCTGCCGGTTTCGCTGATGCGGCCGATGTCGTTGCGGCCCAGGTCGATCAGCATCACGTGCTCGGCGCGTTCCTTTGGATCGGCCAGCAGTTCGGCTTCCAGTGCCTGGTCTTCTTCCTCGGTGGCGCCGCGCTTGCGCGTGCCCGCGAGCGGACGCACGACCACCTTGCCATCCTTCAGGCGAGCGAGGATCTCCGGCGAGGAACCGACGATCTGCGTATTGCCCAGGTCGACGAAATACATGTACGGCGAGGGATTGAGCGCACGCAGTGCGCGATACACATCCACCGGCCGCGCGTTGAACCCCACGCTCAGGCGCTGCGACGGCACCACCTGGAAAATATCGCCGGCGCGGATGTATTCCTTCGCGCGCTCCACCATCGCCTCGAATTCCTCCCTGGTGAAGGAGGATTTGAAGTCGCCCTCGTCCAGCGCCGTGCTCTGGTTGAGCTGCGGGTAGGACACGCCGCTCTGGCGCAGGCGATAGACCAGCGCATCGAGCCGGCGCTGTGCTGCTGCATACGCATGTGGCTGCGACGGATCGGCATGCACGATCAGATACAGGCGGCCCTTGAGGTTGTCGAACACGGCCACTTCTTCGGCCAGCATCAGCAGCACGTCGGGCGTGCCCAGTTCGTCCGGGCGATCCCATTGGGCGAGGCGAGGCTCGATATAGCCGATCGTCTCGAAACCGAAGTAGCCCACCAGGCCGCCGGTGAAGGCGGGCAGTTGCGGCAGGCGCGGCACGTCGTATTGCTTGCGCAGGGTTTCGATCTCGCCCAGCGGATCGGCCACGTGGCGACGCTCGGTCACTTCGCCGGCGTCCTCCACTTCCAGCTCGTGGCCGCGAAAGCGGTACACGCGCCTGGCAGGCAGGCCGATGATGGAATAACGCCCCCAGGTGGCGCCGCCCTCGACCGATTCGAACAGGAAGGTATACGGGCCATCGGCCAGCTTCAGGTACACGGACAGTGGCGTGTCGAGGTCGGAAAACACCTCGCGCACCAGCGGGATACGGGTATGACCCTGCGCTGCCAGCGCGTCGAAATCGTCTCGGGATATCACGTGGGGATCCGGATGGCCAAGCTTGAACGGGCATTGTAGGGGTAGCGAGGCGGGGACCGAAGCATCCCTTCACGATTGCCCCACGTACGAGGGCCACGTGCCGCTTGTTCAGCCGCGCCAGCACGCCTAACCTTGCGGTATCGGTGCACATGGCTGCATCCGCAGGGGAAATCGATGGGTATGGACCAACGTTGCCTGGTACTTTCCGGTCGCCTGCTCGATGGGCAGGACCCTACCGCCGTGCACGAACGCATGGCTGCCGCCTTTGGGATGGAGATGGCGGGCTTCCGCGAACGCGTTTTCTCGCGGGCGCCCTTGATCATCCGCCGCGGCCTTGAGCCCGATGCGGCCGAGGCACAAGCGGCGCAACTGCGCGGCATGGGCGTGGAAGCGGACGTATGGCCCGACGGCGAACGGCTGATCTGGCTGCGCCGTGACCAGCAGGTACGTGGCCCGCTGCCCGAGGGTGCGCTGGCCCGCTATGCGCAAGAAGGCGACCAGTGGTGCCATGACGGCGGACAGAGCTGGTTCGCCTGGACGCCCGCATCGACCAGCGCGGAGCCGCCTCCGCTGCCTGCGCAGGAAGCTGCGATCGAATCCGATATACCGCCGGCAACCGAACCGTTGAGCGAGCCACTGCTGCTGGATGCCGAGCACAGCTATACCGCTCCGGAACCGCCGCCCCTGCCCACCGCTGCGACGCCGGCGCCGGTCCGCAAGCCTTTTTCCACCGCAGCGGTCTTTGCCGCCCTGTTCGCTTTGCTGGCACTGCTGTGGCATCCGCTTTCGCCGGTCGCGTTGTTGCTGGCGCTGTGCACTCTGGTCTATTTGTTTCCGCGTCCACTCCTGCGCGGGCGCGCGGTTGCAGTGGTGGCCGTGCTGGTCAGCATCGGGGCGCTCGCGCTGTGGATGCACAAGCCGGCGGCCACGCTGGCGGCGCAGCCGTATGTGCCGCGACCGCTGGAGCCGTTGTCGAAAAGCGCACCGGCCACCGTGGCCAGCAACCAATGCATGGCCAAGACCGCCGCGCCCAAGAACGACGAAGACCGCTTCCTGCTCACCGGCCAGCGCCTGCTCACCGGTCGCGCCCAGCGCAAGGGCGACACCTATGTGGCAGAAGCGGCCGTCTCGGTCGACGAGCAGTGCCAACCCAACGCATTGCAGCTCTATGTCTTCCACAACGGCGTCTTCATCGGCACGGCGCTGGACACAGCCACGCGCCTGGCCAATACCAAGCTGACCGATTTCGACCTGGTGGATGACCAGCACCTGCGCGTGACGCTCGCCGAGTGCACCGACAAGCCGGCCAGCTGCGCGGCCACCACGGTGCGGCAGATCGCGGTGATGCCGGGTGGTGGTGGGTGGACGTTGGGGGAGTTGAAGTAGCGCGAGGTTGTTGTATCTCGATGCCCTTTGGGAATCCCTCACTCTCTGTGGGAGCGCACCCTGTGCGCGACGGCCACCGACAGAGCGTCGCGCACAGGGTGCGCTCCCACAGGGGTCGTTTGCTTCGCTTCAGAGCCTTTGCCGCGGCATTCCATGCAGCTGCAGCGTAAACGCCACGCCGCTGCCGTCCTCCAGATTGCGCGCCACTGCCACGCCGCCGTGGCGCTCGGCGACCAGGCGCACCACGTACAGGCCCAAGCCCAGGTGCGGCGCATCGCCGGGCGTCGCCTTGTCGCGCAAGCTCACCAGTGAATCAAACAAACGCCCCTGCATGGCTGCCGGCAAGGGCGGCCCTTGATTGGCGAGCTCGATCTCGGCGCCATCGTGGGTGGCGCGCAAGGTGAGGCGCAGCCAACCATCTTCCGGCGTGAACGACAGCGCGTTGTCGAACAATTTGTCCAACGCCTGCGCGATCAATTCAGGTGCGCAATGCATGAACAGAGCGTCGTGCGGCAGTACCGCCTGCATCCTGCGCGTGCCCGCAAGCGGACGATAGGCCTCGCTGCATCCGCGCACGACCTCGACCAGATCCACGTCTTCCGGTTCGGCCGCGGCGATGGAGCGTTCCATCCGGCTGGCTTCGCTCATCGCACGCACGAGCATGCCCAGCCGTGCCACGCCATCGCGGGCGCGCTGAAGATACGGTGCCGCGTCCGGCGGCATCGCGTGTTCGGCTTGCAAGGCGTGCTCGAGGTTGTCCAGCGAGGATTTCACGATCGCCAGCGGCGTGTTCAATTCATGAGAAAGTTTGGACGCGAGCGTGCGCAGGTAATCGGTGTAACCACCCACGACTTCGAACAGCCGCTCGAAGCTGCGCGCCAGATCGCCGATCTCGTCTTCCGACGAGGTCATCGGGAATGGGCCGTCCAGACGTCCATCGTTCAACTGCGCGCGCTCGGCGGCGTCGCGCAGACGGCCAAGGCGAATGCTCAGGCGCGTGGCGAAGATCAGCAGGATCGCGCCCGCCACCAGCAGCACGCCAAAGCTGGTCAGCAACAGGCCAAGCAGTGCGCGGTTGGCGAGCAAGGGCACCGCGCGGCTGGCCTGCTCCAGCAGCAGCACGCCGCGCACCTGACCATCGCGTTCGATCGGCACGGCGGCCGCGAGCACCACACTGCCGCGGGCTTCGCCTTGTCGCCACAGCGTGGCCGGCTTGCCCAGGCTTGCTTCGTGCACCTCGCTCACATCCAGCCGCGGCACGTCCTGCGTCCACAACTCCGCGTCGTCCACCTGATTGGCGAGCAGGGAGCGATACACCAGCGAGGCAAACCAGCCCGGCTGATCGCCCGGCGCCGATGCAGGGGTGGCGAGGCGGCCGGTCTGCGCGAGCAGCCAGCCCTGGGGCGCGAGCACGCGCGCCTGCACGCCGTCGAGCGCGAGCAGGCCCAATTCCTTCGACAGCGCGCTGGAGTAAGTCACCAACGGGCGGCTCTGCACCGCCGCGGGATCGCCGCCGGTGGCCGGATCGAACACGGCCAGCCCCAGGGCATCCAGCCCGGGACTGCGCGGCACGCGCAATTCCACCCGATAACCGCCGCCGTCTTCCTGCCATTGCGCGGTGATGCGCGTGGGCAGGCCATCGACCGGCGGATCCAGCGGACGCGCAGTCAACTGTCCCGGCGCCGCGCTGGCCAGCAGGTAGCGTCGCGATTGATCGCCCTTGCCCAGGCTCAACACCAGATGATCGGCGCGCAAGGCGGTGGGATCGTCCGCATCGGCACGTGTGCGCTGCGCACCGCGCACATCGGCATACAGATAGAGCCAGTCGGCATCTTCGGCCAGCAGCAGCTTGCCGCGCTTGTCCAGCGGCTGGCTCCACGGCGTGAGCGGCGCCCAGTCGTCGCCGTAGCCGTCGATGGTGATGGGATTGCTCGCCTCCTGCACGTACCACACGGGACCTGCCGGCGGCAGCGGCGCATCGGTGACGACCAGGCTGCGCGCCATGGCGCGCGCCGAGGCGGTCAGCGCCTGCGCCTGGCCCTCACGCAACAGCGTTTCCATCTGGCGCACGTACAACCAGCCGGCCACCGGCAAGGCCAGCGTGCAGAGGGCGACCAGCAGCAGTTTGTGGCGAAGGTTCATGGCGCGACGATACTGAAAACGCCGCTCAATGCTGCGTCTTGGCAGCACCCTGCCCGGCCGACGCTTGCCTGGTGTATTGCGACAGCCCGGCCACGTGGCGGAACAAGGCGAGCAGGTCCGCCTTCTGTGCATCGTCATGCGCCAGCGTCATCGACCAGCTGAAACGGATGCCGCTGGCCAGGCCGGGATCGCAAAAGACCACCGCATCGTCCTTGTGGTCGCTGCCTTCGAACAGCACGCCGCGGCAGTTCACCGTCTTGTTGTCGACGGCGAACACGCTCGCCTTGCCGGCCGGATCGCGTTCCAGATAGCGATGCCTGTCGTCCTGCAATTCGGCCTCGAGCGAGGAGAGCTTGGCGTTCCAGACGTTGAGCACGATCACGCGCTCGGGCTCGCCGGTCCATTCGCCCTTGTACATCACCAGGTTCACGCCGATCGCCTTGGCGTACATGCAGCAGTCCTGCGTCCAGCCGTCAGGCGTGGACGCCCGAATCGTCCAGCCGGGAACGTCCCCATCCGCTGCGCCGGATACCCTCGCCACCTTGTCTGCAGGCGCGGCCTGCGCAATGGATACCAGCAGCAACAACGGCAGCCCCCAACACCAGCGCTTCATCACGGCTTCCATCGATAACCCACGCCATGCACCGTCTCGATGGCGTCGAACTCCGGCGCCACGGCGATGAACTTCTTGCGGATGCGCTTGATGTGCGAGGTGATGGTGGCGTCGTCCACCACCAACTCGGCCTCACGCATCAGCTGGTCGCGATTCTTCACGTGGCCGGGGAAACGCACCAGCGTGTGCACCATCCAGAACTCGGTGACGGTGAGCGGGATCTCTTCGTGGTTCCAGGTGATGCGCATGCGCTCGGACTCGAGCTTGAGCGGGCCGTGCTCGATCACCGTCTCGCTGCTGGCCGGCACCTTCAGCGACTCGATGCGGCGGAACAGCGCCGCGATGCGCGCCGCCAGCTGGTGCAGGCTGGTGTCCTTGCTCAGATAGTCGTCCGCGCCCAGGCGCAGGCCGGAGATCACGTCGAAATCCGAATCGCGCGCGGTGAGGAAGATGATCGGCAGCGTGGCCGACTTGGCGCGCAGTTCGCGGCACAGGTCAAAGCCGCCTTCGGGCTCGTCGCCCAGGCCGATGTCGATGATGACCAGCTCGGGCAGGCGCATCGCGAACGCGCTGGAGGCTTCCTGCCGCGAGCCGTAGCCACGCGTCTCATAGCCGAAGCGGTTGAGCGCTTCGACGTAATTCGCGCGGATCAGCGGCTCGTCTTCGACGATGGCGATACTGCGGCCCATGCTTCACTCCTGAGGATTCCCTGGCAACGCCGCGCAGCGTGAAGCCTGGGCCCAGGCCGCGCAAGCCATCGCCACGCAATGCCCGCGTTTCGCCATGTTGGGCCGGCTGGCCGCCACAGAAGGTGGGACCGGCGTCACGATCGGGCGTGGCCGCCCGAGGCCGGGCCGATCTTGCCCGCGTTTTGCCATATCCGGGTCCCGCCCTATGCCCTTGCCGGCCGCTCAATGGGCTCGTCCTTGCAGGAGTCCAGTGATGCGTCCCACCGATCAAGCCCATGTCGATCCCAACGCCGAATTGCGGGGTTTTGAGCCGCTTCGCGTGATCTTGGCACTCGGTGGGCTATTACTGGGCCTGGTCATGAGCCTGCACTGAGGAGACCCGCTATGAGCAGCGACTTCGACCTGAACGACCCCTTCTTTTCCTTACCCGTGGAAGCCATGGAAGCGGCTGGTGCGCATGGAAGCGCGCCGGCCGCCGGGGCGGACGAACCCGACCCCGACTGGCAACCCATGTAACCACCGTGTTCCCATCCTAGGCACGTTCCTTCCCCGCCCACCGGCGGGGATTTTTTTCTAGCGTTAACAAAGCGCTATCGAAAGATGATGACGTCTCGACGGGAACCAAATCGCAAAAACCCGGTCAGAAGTTCTGACGGTCGCGGATTCTTGCCGTGGATCAGCGGCCGTTGTGTGGTCTCCTCACACGTCGTTCCGACGAAACTTCTCCCGGCGTTAACAGCGCCGGGATTTTTCTGCCCGGAACCGCTGATCAGCCGCGCACGGCGGCCAGCTGCTGATGCATGGCCGCGATCACGGCCTGGTAGTCCGGCGCGTTGAAGATGGCCGAGCCGGCCACGAAGGTATCCGCGCCCGCCGCCGAAATTTCCCCGATATTCGCCGCCGTCACGCCGCCATCGATTTCCAGGCGGATCGGCCTGCCGCTTTCATCGATGCGACGGCGCACTTCACGCAGCTTGTCCAGCGCAGAGGGGATGAACTTCTGTCCGCCAAAGCCCGGGTTCACCGACATCAGCAGGATCAGGTCGAGCTTGTCCATCACATAGTCGAGCCAGTCCAGCGAGGTGGCCGGGTTGAACACCAGGCCTGCCTGGCAGCCGGAATCCTTGATCAGGCCCAGGGTGCGATCCACATGCTCGCTCGCTTCCGGATGGAAGCTGATCACGCTGGCGCCGGCCTTGGCGAAGTCCGGCACGATGCGATCGACCGGCTTGACCATCAGGTGCACGTCGATCGGCGCGGTGATGCCGTAGTCGCGCAGCGCCTTGAGCACCATCGGACCCATGGTGAGGTTGGGTACGTAGTGGTTGTCCATCACGTCGAAGTGCACCCAGTCCGCGCCAGCGGCCAGCGCCTTGGCGGTGTCCTCGCCCAGCCGGGCGAAGTCGGCGGAGAGGATGGACGGGGCGATGACGTTGGTTTGCTTGCTCATATTCGGTTTCCTGTAGGAGCGCACCTTGTGCGCGACCTGAGGTGTCGTGATGGTCTGCGGTCGCGCACAGGGTGCGCTCCTGCAGGTCACGGCAGAGTTTATTTGAACCCGCGCTCGGCCTTGATCCGCTCGTAGGCGGCATTGATCTCGCTGGCGCGCGATTCGGCCTGTTTGCGCATCGTCTCAGGCAGGTCGCCCAGGCGATCGGGGTGGTGTTCGGAAATCAGCTTGCGATAGGCGCGCTTCACCGCGCGGTCGTCCACATCGCGCGCGATGCCGAGCACGGTGTACGGATCGGGGCCGTTCGTATTGCGCTGAGGCGGCACGTAGCCGCCGTTGCCGCGCTGGCCATAGCCGCGCGAGCCGCCGCTGGCGTTCCAGGCATAGCCCTTCATCGCCATCAGCGCCATCAGTTCCATGTCGCTCACGCGCAGCGCGAAAGCGAGCTGGCGCAGGATGGCCATTTTTTCGGGCGGCGGATTGCCTTCGGCGATCACCGTCTCGATCACCACGTCCAGCACCGGGAAAGCGTGGTCGCGGCGCAGGCCCACCCAGCGGCGCAATTCCTCGATGGCCGGCGTCACGTTGAACTCCGGCTGCTTGCCGGCGTTGAACGCGGTGACGGCCTGCTTGCGTGCGTCCTGTTCAAGACCCATGCGCTGCATCAGGCGCTCGGCGACGGCGATTTCCGCCTCCGACACGCGGCCATCGGATTTGGCCACGGCACCCAGCAAGGCGAACAGCGGGCTGATGTAACCGCCGGCCTGGGGCGTGGCGCGACGGCGCTGGCCCTGGCGCAGGCTGTCGATGATGAAACCGGTGATGCCGCCCACCACGGCGCCGGGCAGCCCGTGGCCGAAGATCAGTCCGAAGAGGGCGAGCCAGATGGTCCAGGTGAAATTCATGGGTTGCCTTGGGTGGGCGACGGCGTTTGCGCGCTGTACCAGCGCGCCAGTTCATCGAGGTCGGCATCGCTCATGGGGCCGATCGCCGCCCGCATCAACGGCACGTTGCGGCGACCGTCGCGGTATTGCTTGAGCGCTTCGCGCAGGTAATCGAGCTTCTGCCCGGCGAGATTGGGTGCACCCGGAATCTGCGCCATGCCGGTTTCGCCATGGCAGGCGGCGCACAGCCCCAGGCGCGCCGGCTTGGCCGGCGCGGCGGCCTGCACCGAGGCCACGGCAACCCACGCCAACAGGGCGAATGGGAGGTGCCGGAACAAACGCCGACGGTGGCTGGGCGGCTGGACCATGACAAAGACCCGGGCTCAAAAAGCGCCCAGTCTAGCAGCCGCTCCTAGCCCTGCCGGGAGGGACCTGAGGTCGCAACACCTCGCGCCCTGGCGTCACCCGGTAGAATGGCGGGCTTGATCGCGACCCGTCCGGGGTCGTACCGCCGATTTCCGGCCTGCCATGCCAGGTCGGCCTTCTCAGGAGCGAACGACGTGCCCACCACCCTGCTGCAATCGAATCTTCCGGGCCTTGAGCTGATCCATCGCGGCAAGGTGCGCGACGTTTATGCGCTGCCTGGGAACCGGTTGCTGATCGTGGCGAGCGACCGCCTGTCGGCGTTCGACGTGGTGCTGCCCGATCCGATTCCGGGCAAGGGCGAAATGCTCACGCAGATTTCCAACTTCTGGTTCGCCAAGACCGCGCACCTGGTGCCCAACCACCTGCTCGACGTGCCGCTGGCCGACGTGCTGCCCGCCGGCACCGATCTGAAGCTGTACGAAAAGCGCGCCGTGGTCACGCGCCGCCTGAAGCCGGTGCCGGTGGAAGCGATTGCGCGCGGCTACATCATCGGCTCGGGCTGGAAGGACTATCAGGCCACCGGCTCGCTGTGCGGCATCAAGCTGCCGGCCGGGCTCAAGCAGGCGCAGCAGCTGCCGGAGCCGATCTTCACCCCGTCGACCAAGGCCGCCGTGGGCGACCACGATGAGAACGTGAGCTTCGATGCGGTAGTCGCCGCCGTCGGCCCCGAGCTGGCCGAGCAGGTGCGCGAGGCGACGCTTTCCATCTACAAGTGGGCGGCGGCGTATGCGGCCGAGCGCGGCATCATTATCGCCGACACCAAGTTCGAATTCGGCAGCGACGAGACCGGCAAGCTCTACGTGATGGACGAGATGCTCACGCCCGACTCTTCGCGTTTCTGGCCGGCCGAGTCCTATCAGGTGGGCATCAGCCCGCCCAGCTACGACAAGCAGTTCGTGCGCGACTACCTGGAAACGCTGGACTGGAACAAGACCGCGCCCGGCCCGAACGTGCCCGCCGATGTCATCGCGGCCACCTCGGCCAAGTACGCCGAAGCGCTGCAGCGCCTGGCCAATATCACCGTCGATTGATCGGCGGCGATTGATCGCACCGGGTGGATTGCGCGCGAGGGCGTGCTAGCGTTCCGTCGACAGCTGGACTCGGCCACTCCTATGCGGCGTGGCCGATATCCCATCTTTTTCCATGAGCGGGGGGCTCAACGATGGCAGCAACCGATTCGACGCAAGGCATGCAAGGCTGGCTCGACAGTTACAGCAGCGATCATCAAAACCCGACCAACCGCTTGCTGCACTGGATCTGCGTGCCGCTGATCCTGTGGTGCGCGATCGCCATGATGTGGACCATCCCGGTGCCGCCGATGATCGGCCGCCCCGGCTTCTGGTCAGTGCTTGCCCTGGTGCTGGCGTTTACCTGGTACTGGAAGAAGTCCCGCCGCCTCGCAGCCGCCCTGTTCGTGGTGCTGGTGCTGCTATGCCTGCTCACCGAGTTCGCCTATCGCACGCTGGGTGCGCACAACTTGCTGCTTACCGGTATCGGCGTGTTCGTGGTGGCGTGGATTGGGCAGTTCATTGGCCATGCCATTGAAGGTCGCCGGCCGAGTTTTTTCACCGACCTGGCGTATCTGCTGGTGGGGCCGGCTTGGTTGATGGATAAGTTGTTGCGGCGCGTGGGTATCTAAGGCGCCCGCCCCTACCCGTCATTCCGGCGCAGGCCGGAATGAGGAACAAAAGAACCAGGAACACTGCATGACCACCCTGCTTACCCTAATCAGCACCCTGCTCTGGTGGGTGCTCTACAGCAGCATCGGCGCGTTGTTCTTCGCGATACTCGCGTGGTCGGTGCTGCGCTGGGTGGAGCGTTGTCCGGTGGTGTTCAACCGCACGTATCTGGCATGCCTGGTCTGGAATCTGATCGGCCTGCTGATCGTGGCCGGCGTGGCCATCCATGAAGGTCACACCAAACCGCCGTACGCACTGCTGCTCGCCTCACCGCTACTGCGTGGGGCGCTGGTGGTGGACATGATCGTCGGCGTGTTTGTGCTGTGGCGGCTGATTCCACGCATCGATGCGCATCGCATTCGGCCAGCGAGTGCGTGCATGGCGGTGGCTGTTGTGATGGCAGTGGCGTTTGGGGCGGCGACCAGCCTCGCCTGATCTCGTCTCGCGCCTGCCCTTCTTGTGTAGGAGCGCACTTGTGCGCGACATCAGTCCGCGAGGAACAACCCGGCGCCGCGGTCGCGCACGAGTGCGCTCCTACAAGGGTATCGCCGGTTGTCAGTAACCGGTCTTGCGATTCGCCGCGCGCACCGCTTCGACAAAATGCGTGAACGGCCGGTCGGTGATCGCCACCAGGCCGATGTGCGCGTTCTCGCCATCGAGCACGCGGCCGGTGACCGGCTGGTCGACATACTGGAACCAGTGCACGCCCACGATGGACGGATTGGCCACCGCGTCGGCGACGTAGTGCGCGTACGCCTCGCCGCGCTGCTGCTCGTTCCACACCGGTACCACGCCCTTGCCGAACGGACCGCGGTCGTCGGAGCCGAAATGGAACTCGGTGATCAAGGCAGGCTTGTCGAGCTTGGCGAACGCCGCTGCGTCAAACGCATGCTCGGGTAGATCGGCGTAGCCGTTGAAACTCACCACGTCGCAGAACTGCGCGCATGACGCCACCGCTTCGGGCGTGTGCACGGCAAAGCGTCCGCCCAGGAACAGGTGATGCGGATCGTGCTTGTGGATGGCCTGCGAGACGGTGCGGAAATACTGATCCGCGTACGTGCGCAGCCACGCGCTGTAATCGTCCGCGATGGCGGCATGCGCCTCGTCCGGATGGGGCGCCGCGAAGTTGGTGGCGTTGAGCGCATCCCATGAATCCAGCGAGATACCCCAGGCCGCCGCCAGTTTCGCCGGCGTGCCGTACTTCTTCTTCAACTCCGCGATGAAAGCCTGCTTGGCCGGGCTGCGCGCTTCGCCGCGCAGCGTGCCCTGCGCCAGACCCCAACGTCCCTGCGGACCCTGGCCCGCCCAGGCCAGTTCGTTGTCGGCGAAATAGCCGAGCATCCACGGGTCGTCACGCACTTCCTTGGCCGCCTGCGCCGCGGCGGCATCGGCCGCCTGCGCAAAGCGCGGGTCGAATGGATCAGGCATGCGGCCCCAGTAGTCGTAGCCGCTGGAGACATTGCCGAACACGCCGGCGATATTCACCGAACGCGTATACGCCATGCGATGCATCTGGCTCAGTGCGTCGTCGCTCCAGTTGCCCAGGGTGTTGAAGCCCCAGTTGTCGAGGCGCTCGATGGTGCGCGTGCGCCACGCCTGCCGCCAATGCCGGCCATCGGCCAGGAACAGGTTGGCCGAGTAGTAATCGAACCACTTGCCCTGGTGATAGGCGATGCCCGCCGACGCCCCCTGGTCGCCGCCGCTCTTGCCGGTGGTGCCGTAGAACGGCGCCCAGCGGCCGCTGTCGCGCGGCAGATCCCTGAACATGAATTCGCGGCCTTCGATGATCGTGCGGCCGCCGTCGTCGTCAACCACGTTCACGCCCAGCGAGAAGAACGCATGCCCCTCCGGCGTCACCAGCTGCCAGCGACCATCATGCTGCTCGGTACGGAACCAGCCGGTGGCTTTGAACGCGGGCACATCGGTGCGACCGCCATAGCGGTCGAAACCCTTGCGCGGCGCCGGCGCCTCGACCGTCGCGCCCGGCTTGCTCTTGGGACGACCGCCGCGCAATACCTCATCGGTATCGACCTTGCCCGGCCACTGGCCGCGCGTGTACTGGCCCCAGGCGTCGACGATGCCGGTATAGGCATCGCGAAGATCATGATCGCCGCGCGACGTCTCGAGCTTGCCGAACATCAAGGTCTGCGCCGCCGTCGGTGCGGGCGTGCCCAGGCGCACGGCCTTCACATGCGCCAGATCCAGCGTGCCTTCCACCGTGGTCGCCACGAAGACGCGCTTGCCGCCGGCCATATAAGGCATGGGCGGAGCGGCCTGCATGCCCATTGCGCGCGGCGAGGTGGCGTGCAGCGGTATCACCAGCGTCTGCGGCGCACCGGCGGGAATGCCGACGGTCGTATGCAGGTGCTCGCCGGGCTTCGCGCCATCGATGTCGACGGTGAGCGTCACCGCCCACTGCATCGCATTCTGCATGTCTACGCGCAGCGAGCCTTCCTTCGACCAGTCGCCCTTGTCCAGCATCACCGTGACCTGCGGCTGCGCCGCCGGCTGGAATACATAACGCTGCAAGGACATGCCCTGCACCGTGACCGGCTTGCCGTCGAGCACGACGTGATCGAGCGTGGTCTGCGGCGACGGCGGCGCGGGCGTGGGTACCGGTGCAGCGGGAGCGCTCGCCGTAGGAGCAGGCTTGGCGGCGGCATGACTGAGATCGGCCCGGTCGGTGTCGCTTGCCTTATGGCAACCCGCAAGCACCGGCAGGCACGCGATGGCAAGGAAAACGATCCGGTTCATCGGCGGCTCGGTGCAGGGAAATGGCGGCAGTATGCCTGTGCCGTCTGAAGGACGCCTTGCTGGGCGGGCGCATGTTTTTGCACTGGCATGTTCACATCGCTCTCCGCTGCCATGCACGCCACGCGTAGTAGACAGGCACGCCCACCAGGATCAGCACCAGGCTCATGCCTGCGTCGCCGGGGGAATGGATGGCGGTCGCCACGATCACGCCCAGCACGGTCAAGACAAACAGCAGCGGCAACACGGGATACAACGGCACCCGGTACGGCGACGGCTCGTCGCGGAACCGGCGGCGATACCAGAACAGCGTGGAGATGCCGAACGCATGCGACAACCACTCGCCCACGGTGGTGTAGTCGACCAGCTGGCCGAAGCTGCCGGAGATCACCAGCACGATGGCCCAGCCACCCAGCACCGCCAGCGCCACGCGCGGCGCATGCGAGCGTGCATGGATGCGACCCACCGGGCCGAACAGCATGCCGTCCGCGCCCATGGTCTGCAGCACGCGTGCACCGCCCGCGATGGCGATGCTGCAGTAGCCGAAGGTGGAACAGGCGATGCCTACCGCAATCAGCGTGGCGCCGCTTTCGCCAAACAGGTGGCGCATCAAATCCGCTGCCGGCGCCTGGCTTGCCGCGAGGCCCGCGTGCCCCAGCCCGGCGAGATACGCAAAGTTGACCAGCACGTAGCAAACGACCACGCCGCCCAGGCCCAGGCCCAGCGCGCGCGGCAGCGTGCGTTGCGGCTCGCGTACTTCGCCGGCCAGATCGTTGAGATAGTGGAAACCGCCATAGGTGAACAACACCGGCAGCAAGGCTCCGAGCAGGGCGCCCGGCGGCAGCGATTTGGTGGTGTCAGTCGCCAGCACATTGCCAAACTGGCCATGCGCCAGGATCACGCCAGTGACCACCACCAAGGCGATGGCCGATAGCTTCAAGAGCGTGAACACGTTCAACATGCGCGAACCCGCGCGTATGCCGAAGAAATTGACGCCCACGATGAATGCGATGGCGCCCGCCGCCACCGGCTTCACCCACATCTGCGGCGAGAGCCCGACCGCGGCGCACGTGTAGTCGGCGAACGTGGTGGCCACGGCGGCGACGCTGCCGGGGTAATTGATCAGCGCCATGGTCCAGCCGAACAGGAAGGCCGGCAGCTGGCCATAGGCCTCGCGCAGATAGATGTAGACGCCACCTGCCTGCGGCCGGCGTGCGCCCAGCTCCGCGTAGCAGAGCACGCCGGCCAGCGTGAGCAGGCCGCCGATCGCCCACAGGGTGAGCAGCTGCGCGCCGGAGGAGGTGCGTTCGGCCACGGTGGAGGCACTGCGGAAAATGCCGGCGCCAATCACGCCGCCGATGACGATGGCCGCGGCATCCCAGGTACCCAGGCGGCGCAGATACGCGGAAGAAGTCTCAGCGGTCATGGGGCGGCACGGCTTCCTACGCAACAGATCGAGCCCCGGACGATAGCCGACTGGCGCCGACTCTTCGACATCTCGCTGCAACATGCTGGACCGCCGCGAAATTTTCGGCCGCAGGCGCGGCCCTTCGCCAACGCGTCACGGCCGAGGGGGCACAGTCCAGGTTTCCGTCGCTGCGCGCTGGCCACGCCCGACCAGCCCCTGAGGAGGACTCATGAGCACCGTCGCAAGCGCCGTTCGTCCCGAAGACGACAAGACTCTCGGCCCCTTGCTTGAGTGCGACCACGCACTCTTGAAGGTCGGCAAGAAAATCCGCGTGCTGAAGGCCATCGACTGGCCCGCATCCATGGAAGCGCCGTTCCTCGCCTCCTGGGAGAAAGGTGATCCGGTGCTGCCGCAGCCTCCCGTGCGCCATCCGGACCTCAGCAGCGAAGCGGCCGCGCTGAAGGCCATCATGGACAAGATCGATCGCGGGCATCCCATCGGCAATTGGTTGTTCAAGACGGCGTGGAGCTACCGCACGGCCGCGCAGATGCTGATGAACATCGGCACCGAACGCTTCACGCAATGCTCCACCGCGCTCTATGGCCGCCCCGACACGACGTATCGCAGCCAGACCTCCAATGCCGTCGACGCTGCCAAAGATCTGCTCGCCATCAGCGACGACCTGATCCATCGCGAAGAGATCCCGCGTGTCGCCGCCGACATACCCGCCGAGGAATTCGCCCGGCGCCTGCGCGAGCGGCTGGGCCCGTTTTTCGACAAGGACAAGGTCGAGGTGGTGCTCGACCCGGATCTGCCTTCAAAAGCGACGGCCGGCAGCAAGAGCATCAATCTGCGTTCGACTGCCTTGTTTTCCGCGCTGGATCTGGAGCAGCTCACTGAGCACGAAGCGTTCGTGCATACCGCGACCTCGCTCAACGGCAAGCACCAGCCCTATTTCAAGTCACTGGGACTGGGCGCGCCCCGCACCACGCGCACGCAGGAAGGGCTGGCCACGTTCTCGGAAATCATCACCGGTGCGATCGACCTGAACCGGCTGCGTCGCATCGCCTTGCGCGTGGTCGCCGTGAAGAACGCGCTTGATGGCGCCGACTTCATCGAAGTGTTCCGCGGCTTTCTCGAAGCCGGGCAGACGCCGACCGAGAGCTACCAGAGCGCGGCGCGCATCTTCCGCGGCGGCGATCCGAAGGGCCGCATCTGCTTCACCAAGGATGGCGCCTATCTCGAAGGCGTGATGCTCATCTATGTGTTCATCCGCAAAGTGCTGCAGGCGGGGCATGCGGAAATGCTGCCCATGCTGTTTGCCGGCCGCGTGACGACCTCCGACGTCATCACGCTCAGTCCCTATCTGCACGATGGCCTGATCGCCCGCGCGGTTTACGTGCCGCCGTGGGCGCGCAATCCGCAGCGCATTCTGTCGCTGATGGCGTTCTTTACGGCGGCGCAGCGTTTTCGTCTCGATACGTTTGATCTCAACCGTTTCGTGGAGTTTGAGGACGAGCGGATTGACGAGAGCCTGCATACCTTGTGGCAATGAGGGAACGCGAGTCGGGCACAGGGTGCCCTCCCACAGTGACCGCGCTCATTGTGGAGGGGTGTCCTCCAATGTGACCGCGCTATTTGTGGAGGGGGGCCCTCCAATGTGACCGCGCTATTTGTGGAGGGGGCCCTCCAATGTGACCGCGCTATTTGTGGAGGGGGCCCTCCAATGTGACCGCGCTATCTGTGGAGGGGTGTCCTCCAATGTGACCGCGCTATTTGTGGAGGGGTGTCCTCCAATGTGACCACGCTATTTGTGGGAGGGGTGCGGTCCGATGTGACCGCGCCTTTGTGGGAGGGCACCCTGTGCCCGACACGCCACGCGCCGGAGAGACCGTTTCGTGTTTGACTATGCCCCTCTCCCACCAACCGCTGCACCGTGTCCGCCCGACCCCGCAAGATCATCCATGTGGACATGGACGCGTTCTACGCGTCGGTGGAGCAACGCGACGATCCCTCGTTGCGCGGCCGGCCCGTGGTGGTCGCATGGCGCGGTGCGCGCTCGGTGGTGTGTGCGGCAAGCTATGAGGCGCGCAAGTTCGGCGTGCGCTCGGCCATGCCTGCCGTCCGCGCGGAGCGACTGTGTCCCCAGGCGGTGTTCGTGCCGCCCGACTTCAGCCGCTACAAGGCGGTGTCGCGGCAGGTGCGCGAGATCTTTGCGCGCCACACGCCGCTGATCGAACCGCTGTCGCTGGACGAGGCCTATCTCGACGTCACCACCACCCTGACCAGGCTGCCCTCGGCGACGGCCACGGCGGAGGCGATCCGCGACGCGATTCGCGAAGAAACCCAACTCACCGCCTCCGCTGGCGTCGCGCCCAACAAGTTTCTTGCCAAGATTGCGTCAGACTGGCGCAAGCCTGACGGTCTCTTCGTCGTGCGCCCACATCAGGTTGCCGCCTTTCTTGCACCGCTGCCGGTAGGCCGCCTACCCGGCGTGGGCAAGGTGATGGAAGCCAGGCTTGCCGAGCTGGGCATCGTCACTGTCGGCGATGTGCGCAGCTTCAACGCGCTCGAGCTCGAACAACGCCTCGGGCGCTGGGGACGACGCCTGCACGAGCTCTCGCTCGGCATCGACGACCACCCCGTGCAGCCTGATCGCCCCACCCTGCAGGTATCGGCTGAAGACACCTTCGAGCACGACCTGACGCTGGACGAGATCGAACCGCATATACGCCGATTGGCTGAAAAAGCCTGGGCTGCGCACGAACGCGAGGCTTCGGGCGACCATGCGCGCGTGGCGCGCACCGTGGTCCTGAAACTGAAGACGTCGGACTTCCACACGCTGACACGTAGTCTCACGCCAGCTTCACGTCCGGACTCCGCGAGGGAGCTGGCCGACATCGCTTGTGCCCTGCGTGATCGCGTTGAAAGACCGGCGCAAACCCGCTATCGCCTGGTCGGCGTAGGACTGGCGGGCTTCGTGGAGGCCGACAGCTTTGTCGCGCAAAGCGACCTGTTTGGAGCTATTGGTTTCAACTGAAACCACGCAAGGAAGTAAACCTAGGCCGAAAGAATTGTTAAAGAGGTCTTGTCTCGATCTCTATTTCCTGAAACAGTGGACTCGGGGAACCCATCAAGCGGTGCAACACCTGTAGACGTCTAGGCGCCTATAGCGGGGACTCTTTTGCCTACGAATTCGGGGAGACAACCATGCAGTCCAATTACAATCGACTATCGATAGCGGTACGTTTAGCGCTTTCCGTAGGTATCGCTTCCACGGCCGTGATGGCCCAGGCCGAGGACGTCGCAAACAAGGACGCAACGGGCGACCAGGCCCAAACGAACGCACAGACTCAGGGGACCGCCGACCAGGCCGCAAGCAAGTCCACGGCCAAGACGCTTACTGCTGTTTCGGTCACCGGCTCGCTGATCCGCCGCGTCGACGCGGAAACCGCCAACCCGGTGGTGACCATCGATCGCACGGCGATCACCAATAACGGCTCGCCCACGCTGGGCAATGTGATCCAGCAGCTGCCCAGTGTCTCGGGCAACGCGACCAATACGCAGAACAACAGCAACGGCGGCGGCGTCGCCAGCCCGACGCTGGAAGGCGGCGACGGCGCAGCACGCGTATCGCTGCGCGGCCTGGGTACCGACCGTACCCTGGTGCTGATCGACGGCCAGCGCCTGGCCAACCCCGACCTCAACATGATCCCGCAGAACATGATCGAGCGCGTGGACGTGCTGGCCAACGGCGCCTCCACGGTCTATGGCTCGGACGCGGTCGGCGGCGTGGTGAACTTCATCCTGCGCAAGGATTACAAGGGCGCCGAGCTGAGCGTCAACGACGGCATCTCCTCGCATGGCGATGGCCAGCGTCATGGTGGCCAGTTCACCGTGGGCGCCACCGGCGACCAGGGCAACATCGTCGCGGGCATCGACTACAACAAGCAGGATCCGGTGATCGCCACGCGTCGCAGCTTCTCGGCGCATCAGCTGTCGCTGTACAGCTCCGGCCCGCAGATCTCCGGCTCGCATACGGTTCCCACCGGCAAGTTCCAGCTGCCTGCGGGCAATCCCAACCTGCCCGCGGGTTGCACCTCCGGCCTGCTCACCCTGGCCAGCGGCAACGGCAGCAGCCCCAGTGACTATCGCTGCTTCAACAACGCCAGCGACGTCTACAACTACAACGCCTTCAACTACATCCAGACCCAGTCCGAGCGCACCAACCTGTTCGTGCTCGGCAATTACAAGATCAACGACCACGTCACCTTCTTCGGCGATGCGTTCTACAACCACACGCATTCGTCCGGCCAGGACGCGCCCGCACCCACCAGCGGTACGGACGGCTGGTCGGTGGCCGCGAACAATCCGAACAACCCGTTCGGCGTGCCGTTCGGTGATCCGGCGGTGGCAGGCAACAACCTGATCAGCACGCGCCTCACCGGCGTGGGCAATCGCGTGCACACCTTCAGCACCGATAACCAGCAGGTCAATGCGGGCCTGCGCGGCGACTTCGGTGGCAACAACAGCTGGATCTGGGACGCGAGCGTCGACTACGGCCGCACGCATCGCGTGCAGACCAACTTCAACGAAGTGAACATTCCCGCCCTGCAGGCATCGATCGATGCGGGCGCGAATATCTTCGACCAGGCCGATCCGGCAGTGACCGCGCAGCTCAAGAATGGCGTGAGCAACCCGGTCTACGCCATGACGCAGACCATGAAGCAGGTGCAGGCCAACGCGTCGGGCGGCCTGTGGGATCTGCCCGCCGGCACCATGCAGCTGTCCACCGGCGTGCTGTATCGCAAGAACACGATGGATTACACCGTCACCAGCGATGCGTTGCTCGACATCTCCAAGGGCACCTGCGTGGTGTTGCAGGAAGCCTGCGGTTCGCCGGCCAGCGGCAGCATCAACGTCAAGGAAATCTACGCTGAAACGCTGATCCCGCTGCTTTCCGAACAGCCCTGGGCGTACTCGTTGAACGTCGACCTTGGCCTGCGCACGTCCAACTACAGCACCACCGGCACCACCACCAACGGCAAGTTCGCGGTGGAATATCGTCCGATCCAGGACCTGCTGGTCCGCGGCACCGTTTCGCAGGTGTTCCGCTCGCCGAACCTGGACGAGCTGTATGACGGCCAGACCATCACCAACCCGACCGTCAACGACCCGTGCTACAACCTGTCGGCAGCCCAGCTGCAGCAGCACGCAGCGGCCTGTCAGTTCATGCCGCCCAACACCAACTACACCAGCACCCTCAATACGCAGATTGCGGGTCACTACTCGGGTGCGGCGACGGTGGGCAGCACGCTCAAGCCGGAAAAGGGCAAGTCCTATGACCTGGGCTTCGTCTACTCGCCGAGCTGGCTGGAAGGCGCGTCGGGCACGGTGGATCTGTGGCGCATCACGCTGAAGGACATGCTGACCATCATTCAGGCGCAGACCGTGCTGAATGAGTGCTACGCCGACAACGGCAGCCCGTACTGCCCCTTCATCAACCGCTACGGCACCGGCACCTCGATCCCGGGTGGCATCAACTACGTCAACACGCCGTACGTCAACCTGGGCAACCTCAGCACCAGCGGCGTCGACTTCACGTTGAACTACGCCATCCCGCACTTCGATGTGGCCGGCGTGAACCCGGGTAACTTCAAGACGTCGCTCAGCGGTACGTACATCGATACGTTCAAGAACGACGCCACCCCGGGCGCACCGGGTGCCGAGACGATCAACTATGCCGGCACCTACACCCAGCAGTTCGGCAACATCAGCCGCTGGCGCGGTGCGTTGACGATCAACTGGGCACTGGGCAACTGGAGCGCCCAGTGGCAGAGCCGTTACATCAACCACCTCAACAACCTCACGTCTTACGCCGATACCGGCCAGGCCGTGTCCATGCCGATGGGTGGCATCACGTACCACAACATCCAGGCAGGCTACGAGTGGGCGGCGATCCACACGAAGATTGACCTGGGCAGCTCTCGCTGCGGCCACACCGCTGTTAAGATCGGGCGATGAGCACGTCTGCACATCCATCGCCCACTGCCTTGGCGGCCAGCATGCTTGCCGCCTATAACGCTGGCGACATGTCCCGCGTGCTGGAACTGGGTCGCGCGATCGGCAAGCTGTCCCAGGCCGATGAAACCAGCCTGCTTTTGCTCAGCGCCGCGCAGCAGGCGACAGGTCACCTCAACGATGCGCTTGTCCTTTGCCGCGAACTCACCCAGCGGCGTCCGGACGTCTCCGCGTACTGGAACAACCTGGGCATCGTCGCCCGACAGACGTCGAAGCTGAACCTCGCCGAAGAGGCGCTGCGCAGGGCCCTGGAGCTCGCGCCGCACGAAGCGGAGGTCTGCTACAACCTCGGCCTGCTCTACGCACAGCAACAGCGCTGGCTATTGGCCCGAGAAATCCTGCTCGAAGCCGTCACACTCGCGCCCACCTTCATCGAGGCACGCCTGCAGGCCGCCTACGCCTGCCACTTTTGTGGCGACACCCGCGGCGCCGAGGTGATGCTTGAAGGCGCGCACGCGTGGCCTGCGCAGACGGCCGACCAGGCCTTGATCCTGGCCACCATCCTGTCGAGCCTGGGCTATCAGGACAGCGCCTTCCACAGCCTGGCACAAGCCATCCTGCCCGAGGGGCCAGAGCGCGTTTCCCTGATGCGGCGGATCACGGCGCTGCGCGCCTCGATGCACGAGCGCAGCAATCGTCTTGAGGAGGCCCGCGCCGAGTTGAGCGAATTGCCGCTGGACATGTTGAGCTCGCTGCCGCCAGCCGAGCGGGAGCTGCGCCACGCCGGCATCCAGGTGCACGCCAATTTGGCGGCCCGTGACGGCGAGCGCGAGCAGGCCGCGCAGTTGTTCGCACAACTGCAGGGCGAGCGCAGCGACGCCCATCTGCAGGCCAATGCCGCTTTCAGCCTCGCCGGCATACGCGACAAGCAGGGTCGGCACGATGAGGCCTGGCAAGCACTGCAGGAAGCACATGCCGCGCAGTTGCGCTTTGCCAGCGACTTCGTGCCGGAGATGCTGGAGGAAGATAGTCAGCCGCTGGAGATGGTGGAGCACACCGTCAGCCGGCTCGCGCATGATCGCTGGTCAGCCCTGCGTGCTCCGGGCAGCGATGCGAGCCCTGTCTTCGTGGTCGGCTTCCCGCGCTCGGGTACCACCTTGCTTGAGCAGATGCTCGACGCCCATCCACGCTTCCGTTCGATGGATGAGCGCGCTTTCATCTATGAGCTGATCAAGCGCATGCAGCTGGCGGGGCAGTCCTATCCCGCCGATCTTGCCGGACTCACCCAGGGCAATGCGGAGCAGCTGCGCAGCATCTACGCCGACGTCGTGCGCCGAGTCGCGCCGGACCTGGGCGACCGGCAGCTGGTCGACAAGAATCCGCTGAACATGTTGTGTCTGCCGATGATCATGCGGTTGTTCCCGGAAGCGCGCATCATCCTGTGCCTGCGCCATCCCTGCGACGTCCTGCTGAGTTGCTATATGCAGGCCTTTCGCTCACCGGCGTTCATGGTGCTGTGTTCGTCGCTGGAGCGGCTGGCGCGTGGCTATGTGGATGCATTCGATCATTGGTTCCGCCATGTCGAAGTCTTCGCGCCGCGCGTGCTTGAGTGGCGCTACGAATCGGTGGTATCCCGCTTCGACGAACACGTCGCCAGGCTCGGCCAATTCCTGCAGCTGGAGGACAGCACGCCGATGGCGCGCTTTGCCGAGCACGCACGGGCGAAGGGTTACATCAGCACGCCCAGCTATGCGCAGGTCACCGAGGGCATCCATCGCAAGGCGGTCAATCGCTGGCACGCTTATCGCGAGATGTTCGAACCGGTCCTGCCTATCCTGCAGCCCATGCTGGATCGGCTGGGCTACGAAACCAACCCTTGAATGCGGTGCCCGCGGCACCGCGCGTTTGATGACCGCGATGGAAGAATTCAACATGCATTTCGAAGTCCCCAAGGTGAAGATGCATTCGCTGCGCGAATTCCTGCAGCACTACCTGATGATCGTGCTCAGTATCCTGACCGCGCTGGGCCTGGAACAGTGGATCGAGGGCGCGCACCATCGTCACGCCGCCGAGTATGCGAGCACGCAGATCGATTCGGAGCTCGACACCATGCTGCGCGACATCCAGTCGGCCATCCAGACCGACGAGAAAAAGCTCGCGCCGCTGATCGCCATCGACAAGGCCATCCACGATGACGTGCAAAAAGGCTTGCCGGATGCCGAGATCAACAAGCACATCCGCGAGCTGAACGGCGGTTTCCGGCTCAGCATCAACTGGCCCGCCTTCAACACGCAGGCCTGGGACGTCGCCGTCGCCAACCAGTCGGCCACGTGGATCGACGTTGCGCAACTGCATCGGTACACCGCCGCTTACGCCGCCGTACGCGATGCCGCCAGCTGGACCACGCACAACGCGACGGTGGCGCTCGACGCGCCTCGGATGATCAACCTGCAGACGCGCATCAACCTGGGCAGGGATGTCGACCCGGTGGAATTCCTCAGTGTGTCGCAGCAGATGATCAACAGCTCGAAAGAGACCATCGCGTACCTGCAAGACGCGTCGAAGCCGATCAAGGCTGCACTGGCGAAGACTGAGCATTGATCGACTTCAGCAGCTGATGGCGCCGTCGCAAGGCGGTGGCGCCACATCGCTTCACGTGATCGCAGTCACCCTGCAATACAACGCGATGAAACTGCGCACTGCATGCGGCGTGGCTCGCATCCCATGCATCGCGCCGAAAGACTTCACGAACCAGTCACAACTCGACGCGCCGCTGTGCGCAAAGTGCGCAGCACGTCACAGACATTGCCGGCATCACGAAAACCGCTTGTTTTAAGCACTCTGCGACATGCACGAAGCACGTCGAGGCAGGTTTTATCAAGGCGTCGCAATGGCGCCATTCGCGTCCGTGCAATTTTGCGACAGCATGGAAATCGATACGCGCAAGTTCACCTAATGCGCGAAACAAGAACTTGTTTGTACTCAATAGCTCGCGTCGCTTTGATCGATGCAGGGCTTGCTGTCGAATTGCTTACAGCGGCGGACGCACTTTATTTCGATTTGCAACAATGATTTTTATGCGTTACCAAACCCGGCAGAGCACTCGCCATCACCGGGTTTTCTGAGTGTTCGTGATCGAAACGTGATCGCTCCAACTCCTTCCGTCCGGAAGGATCAACGCAACCGCAAGTGACGCGCTGCAACGTTCCGTTGCTGGCGTGAGGGTTAGTTGTTGCCTGTGATCGGCCACCGGAATTCCCCGGGGTCGAAACCAATAGCTATTCGCGTATCAGGGAGAAATCAATGCGTGCACAAACCAAGATCGCTGTTCTTGCCGGCCTGATTGCCGCCGCCTGCCTGCCTGCCGTCGTTTCCGCCCAGACGGCGAACCGCATCGGTTCGCTGGAAGAACAGGCACAGGCCAGCTGGCGCGAGAGCATGGCGCACATCGCCACGCCGTCGGAAGGCTGTTTCCAAGCCACTTATCCCAGCGTCATCTGGCACCAGGCTGCCTGCCACGCGCTGCAGCCGCGCGTCGCGCCGGTGCCGCGCTTCAAGCTGTTCAATAGTGGCGCTGCGCAAACCGCGGGCAACGGCAATGACTACACCATCCAGACCAGCAGCCTGATCACGCAGGCCGTGGGCAGCTTCCCGTCGGTGACGGGTGTTACCTCGGAGAAGGGTGTTGGCGTAGCGGCCTATGGCGGCGGCGGCATCCTGGGCGCAAACGAATACTCGCTGCAGATCAATTCGAGCTTCGACGACACCACGTCGGTGTGCAAGAGCCATTCGGGTTGCACGGTGTGGCAGCAGTTCGTCTACGCGCCTGACTACGAGGTGCAGGGTTCGGCGGCCGTGTTCATGCAGTACTGGCTGATCGGCTGGGGCAGTTCGCGTTGCCCGAGCGGTTTCGGCAGCGACGGTGAAGGCGATTGCTATAAGAACAGCGCCGCGGCGTCGGCACCCGATGTAGCGGCCACGCAGCTGGGCAATGTGAAGCTCACCGGCACCGTCACCGCTGGTGGCAATGACACCGTGGTATTCACCAATGGCACCACGGCCTATAGCTCCAGCGGCAAGGACAGCGTGCTCTTGTTGGCCAGCGTGTGGAAGGTCGGCGAGTTCAACGTGGTCGGCAATGCCGGCGGTTCGGAAGCCCAGTTCAACAGCGGCTCCTCCATCACCGTGAAGCTTGCGGTCACCGATGGCTCCACCGCCGTGCCGTCCTGCGTGGCCAACTCCGGCTCCACCGGCGAGAGCAACAACCTCAACCTCGGCAGCTGCACCGCTTCCGGCGGGTCCACGCCGTCGATCCAGTTCACCGAATCGAACTGATCGCTTCGCCAAAAAAGAAGAGCCCGGGATTTCCCCGGGCTCTTCGTGTGCATCACGATGCGATCGCTTACTTCTTCTTTTTCGGAATATAGAGATCGGTGATGGTGCCTTCGTAGACTTCGGCCGCCATGCCCACCGATTCACCCAGCGTGGGATGCGGATGGATGGTGAGGCCGATATCGGCCGCTTCCGCGCCCATCTCGATGGCCAGGCACAGCTCGCTGATCAGGTCGCCCGCGTGCGGGCCGACGATGCCGGCGCCCACGATGCGATGGGTTTCCTCATCGAAGATCAGCTTGGTGAAGCCCTCCGTGCGATCGATGCCGATCGCGCGGCCGCTGGCCGCCCACGGGAACTTGCCCACGCCGATCTTCAGGCCCTTTTCCTTCGCCTCGCGCTCGGAGACGCCGACCCATGCCACTTCCGGATCGGTGAATGCCACCGACGGGATCACGCGTGCATCGAAGTAGCTCTTCATGCCGGCGACGACTTCCGCCGCCACGCGTGCTTCGTGCGTGGCCTTGTGCGCCAGCATCGGCTGACCGACCAGGTCGCCGATGGCATAGATGTGCGGCACATTGGTGCGCATCTGCGTATCGACGTTGATGAAGCCACGATCGGTCACGGCCACGCCAGCCTTCTCGGCGCCGATCTTGTTGCCGTTGGGAGAGCGGCCCACGGCGACCAGCACGCGGTCGAACACGGTGGTTTCGGGAATGCTTTCGCCTTCGTAGCTGACCTCGATGCCCTTCTTGCCGGCCTTGGCCTCGACCACCTTGGTCTTCAGGTGCACGCCCTTGAGCTTCTTGGCCAGGCGCTGCGCCAGCGGCTTGATCAGGTCGGCATCGGCGCCGGGGATCAGCTGGTCCATGAACTCGACCACGGTCACTTCACTGCCGAGAGCGGAATACACCGTGGCCATTTCCAGGCCGATGATGCCGCCGCCGACAACGAGCAGCTTCTTCGGCACGTCCTTGAGCTCAAGCGCACCGGTGGAATCGATGATGCGCTCGTCGTCCCACGGGAAGGCCGGCAGGCGCACCGCCTGCGAGCCGGCCGCGATGATGGCGTGCTCGAAGCGCAGCAGCTTGGTGCCTTCGGCCGTCTGGACTTCCATTTCGTTGGGCGACACAAAGGTGCCGACGCCCTGCACGGTACGCACCTTGCGCTGCTTGGCCATGCTGGCCAGGCCGCCGGTGAGTTTGCCGACCACCTTGGTCTTGAAGTCGCGCAGCTTGTCCAGGTCGAGCTTGGGCGCGCCAAAGGTGACGCCGTGCGCGGCCATGGCCTCGGCTTCGTCGATCACGGCTGCCGCATGCAGCAGCGCCTTGGACGGGATGCAGCCCACGTTGAGGCAGACGCCGCCGAGCGAGGCATAGCGTTCGACCAGCACGGTATCGACGTCGAGATCGGCGGCGCGGAACGCGGCGGTGTAGCCGCCCGGGCCTGAGCCGAGCACGACCAGCTTGCATTCGATGTCGGGCGTGCGGCCCGAGGCGCCAGCGGCCTTCGGTGCCGGTGCTGCAGCAGGTGCCGGCGCGGGCGCGGCAGCGGCCGGAGCGGGCGACGGTGCGGCAGCTGCGGCCTTGGGCGCTTCTGCCTTGGCGGCGCCATCGGCCACTTCCAGCACCGCGATCAGCGCGCCTTCGGACACTTCGTCGCCTACCTTGACCCTCAGTTCCTTGATCACGCCAGCGGCGCTCGACGGAATTTCCATCGTGGCCTTGTCCGACTCGAGCGTGATCAGGCTCTGTTCTTTGGCGACGGTGTCGCCGACCTTCACCAGCACCTCGATCACCGGCACGTTGTCGTGACCGCCGATGTCGGGGACTTTGATTTCGATGGTGCTTGCCATGGGGAATCCTTGAATTTCTTTTCGCTACGCAGTGAGGGACCGACGCAAGATTGGCCCCTCACCCCAGCCCTCTCCCCGGAGGGGAGAGGGAGCTAAGAGCGCGTCAGAGCAGCAGGCGGCGGATGTCGCCCAGCTGCTGTGCGAGGTAGGTGGCGAAGCGCGCGGCGAGCGCGCCGTCGATCACGCGGTGGTCGTAGCTCAGCGACAGCGGCAGGATCAGGCGGGGGGCGAATTCCTTGCCGTTCCACACCGGCTTCATGGACGCCTTGGACACGCCAAGAATGGCCACTTCCGGTGCGTTGACGATCGGCGTGAACGAGGTGCCGCCGATACCGCCCAGCGAGGAGATCGAGAAGCAGCCGCCCGACATGTCGTTCGGACCCAGCTTCTTGTCGCGCGCCTTCTTGGAGATCTCGCCCAGTTCGGTGGCCAGATCCAGCAGGCCCTTCTTGTCGCAGTCGCGGATCACCGGCACTACCAGGCCATCGGGCGTGTCCACCGCGATGCCGATGTGGAAGTACTTCTTCAGGGTCAGCTTCTCGCCCGACACATCCAGCGAGGAGTTGAACTGCGGGAATTTCTTCAGCGCGGCAACCACGGCCTTGATCTGGAACACCAGCGGGGTGATCTTCAGATCCTTGTTTTCTTCGCCAAGCTTCTTGCGGAAGGCTTCCAGCTCGGTGATGTCGGCGTCTTCGTGCTGGGTGACGTGCGGAATCATCGCCCAGTTGCGCGCCAGGTTGGCGCCGGAGATCTTCTGGATGCGCGACAGCGGCTTCTCTTCGATCTCGCCGAACTTGCTGAAGTCGACCTTCGGCCACGGCAACAGGTTGAGACCGCCGCCTGCGGCGACCGGTGCACCGGTGGGACGTGCGCCCGACGCCAGTGCGTGCTTCACGTAACCGGTGATGTCTTCGCGCTGGATGCGGCCGCTGCGGCCGGTGCCCTTCACCTGGCGCACGTCCACGCCCAGCTCGCGCGCAAAAGCGCGGATGGCGGGGCTGGCGTACGGGGCGTCACCCGGCATCACGATGCCGGCATCGAACGGCGGACGCGCGGTGGGGGCCACGTCGCCTTCGGGCGCATTGCCCGGCAGCACGCTGCGGCCACCGACGGGCTCAGGCTTTTCTTCGACCGTCGGCGCGGCGACCTTGGCGGCAGCCGGTGCGGGAGCGGGAGCCGGTGCGGGCGCAGCGGCGCCACCGGCAGCTTCCACGAGGGCGATCACGCTGCCTTCGGACAGCTCGTCGCCGATCTTGACCTTGATCTCCTTCACCACACCCGCGAACGGGGCCGGCACTTCCATGGTGGCCTTGTCCGATTCCAGCGTGATCAGGCCCTGGTCCTTGGTGATGGTGTCGCCCACCTTCACCAGGATCTCGATCACCGGCACGTCGTCGCTGCCGATATCGGGCACCTTCACTTCCTGCACGCCACCACCGCCGGCGGGAGCCGCAGCAGGTGCCGGTGCGGGGGCAGCCGGCGCAGGGGCCGGCGCAGCAGCGACCTTGGCGGGCGCTTCGGCCTTGGCCGGCGCGGCAGCCTGCTGGGGAGCAGGCGCGGCAGCCTCACCGTCGGCTTCGATGATGGCGATCAGGGCGCCCTCGGACACCTCGTCGCCCACCTTCAGCTTGATTTCCTTCACCGTGCCCGCGAACGGGGCCGGCACTTCCATGGTCGCCTTGTCCGATTCCAGCGTGACCAGGCCTTGTTCCTTGGCGACCTTGTCACCGGGTTTCACCAGCACTTCGATCACCGGCACGTTCTCGCTGCCGATATCGGGAACGCGTGCTTCTTTAAGGTCGGCCATGGTTGCTCCTACGGATGGCGATGGCGAGCCGGCGGGGATGACGGCCGCGTAAGGTTTTCAATGATAGCGAACGAGACCGCGTTCTGGACGCTTTTGGATCGTTTGAAGGCACCATTCGCATACGTATGCAAGACTTTGGTCTAGCTATTTCGGGCCTGCCGCAACGACGATCCCAGTCGCAGCATTCCACTTCGTCAGGTGGTCTGCTCCGACGGGCGTCCTTGCAGCAATACCAGCTGCTGCTGGGGCGCCCCGAGGCTGATGCCTTCCGCTTCGAATCGATCCTTCAGCGCGCGCAGCAGATCGGTCTGCGCACCCCAGCCATCGGCGCTCTTGGTATAGGCGCGCAGCACCAGCATCACGCCGCTGTCGCTGAGGCTCTCGGTCCACACGCCCGGCGCAGGATCTTTCAGGATGCGCGCATCGGCGTCGAACAGCCCGCGGATCAGCTCCATCGCCTTGCCGAGATCGTCCTTGTATCCCACGCGCACTTTCAACTCGAAGCGACGGGTGCCGCGTCGGTTGAAATTGATGATGGCGTCGGAGCCGATCTTGGCATTGGGCACGACCGCCTCGCGGTTGTCGGGCATGGTCAGCATGGTGTGCATCAGGCTCACCGCTTCCACCGTGCCTTCCACGCCGCCGGCCTGGATGTAATCGCCCACCCGGAACGGGCGAAACACGATCAACAGCACGCCCCAGGCCAGATTGCTCAGCGAACCCTGCAAGGCCAGGCCAATGGCCAGACCGCCCGCGCCCAGCGCAGCCACCAGCGGCGCCGAGGGCACGCCGGCCTGCTGCAGCGCCATCACGATCAACATCGCAATCAGCACGCCATAGATCAGGTTGCGCAAAAAACCGCTGAGCGTCACGTCCACATTCGCGCGATGCATGGCGCGCTGGGCGATGTTGGCCACGCGCGCGGCCAGCCATACGCCGATCAGCAGCAGCAAGATAGCCAGGCCGATATTGATAAGCACCGAAATGGTGGCTTCGGAAAGGGGCAGACGGGCCAGAAGATCGTGCATGAGTGGCGGCGCTCTCAACGAAAAAACCCCGAGAGACTACCAGCGCAACAATCAAGGTTCTGTTTCGCCCACGAAAAATGACCGCATCGACAGCACCGACGCGGTCCAATGTCTGGCAGGGGAGCCCTGACGAAGGATCAGTGCGCGGATTCGCCTCCGCCGGCGCGGGCACTGTCCGTGGCTGTCATCAGCTTCTTGTTGTGTTCTTTTTTGTCGTAGGCCAGCAGTTGCAGCCGTGAGCCGTCCTGCAGGCGGAATTGGAACTGGTGCTGCAGCGCGTCCAGCGAACTGAGTTTCGGACACAGCGCGTCGGCGTGCTTGTCCAGCATGTCGGCGCGCTTGTTCACTTCGCGGTCGATGCTCTTATCCAGCGACTCGGCCCGCGCCTGCAGCGCTGCCACCTTGCTCTGGTCACCGGATAGCGCCGCCGAGACGGCCTCACCAGCCACCTTGGAAACCAGATCGGAAATGGAATTCTCGACGCTTTTTTCGACGATCTCGTCCATGTCGTCGGACTTCCACACGCCTTTGCCCAGCCCGGCGTCGACGCGGGCCAGGGCCAGACCGCGGTTTTCATCCAGGCGGCCCAGCATGTGCCGGCGCTCGTCGTCGTTCTGCGCGAAGGTCATCAGCACGGTGCGCATGGCGGCAAATCCGATGTTGACGCCCTCGCGTGCGATATCCGCGACTTCCGGCAATAGCAGCCGTACTTGCTGCTCGTAGTCGCGCAGACGTGCGGCATCTTCATCGCTCACCGACACGTCGCGGCCATCCACGCGTAAATGGCCGTCATGCATGAACACGTCGACGGGCTTGCCGTCGTCGCGGTGAAAACCGATGCCGCTCGGCATGACCTGCACATCGTAGGCCGTCGAATAGCCGCAATGACCGTCATGCACGTCCAGCTCATGTGCATGCACCGAACCGCCCAGTGCCAGTCCCGCCGCCAGCGCGCAAGCCATCATGGTGGTACGCATGTCGTTCCCCTTCCGTGTGCCACATGCCGTGGGCCTCGATTGCCACGATGCAGCACGGCATGAGTGCGGGCATGGGCTTGAGGTCATGCCGTGCCACCAGTCACCCGAGACTTCTGGGCTATCGGGACTTCCGGGCTATGACGCAGCGCGCATAGGAATGCGCCGACAGGCACGCTAAGTTCCCAAGACGCAAATCGCCACGGGGAGGCGGGGGATGCGGGAAGGGTGCGATGTGGTCGTGGTGGGAGCCGGCCTCGCCGGGCTGGTGGCCGCCACGGAGCTGGCCGATGCCGGCAAGCGCGTGCTGGTGCTCGAGCAGGAACCGGAACAAAGCCTGGGGGGACAGGCGTTCTGGTCGTTCGGGGGGCTGTTTTTCGTCGACTCGCCGGAACAGCGGCGCATGGGCGTGCGCGATTCGCATGCACTTGCGCTGGCCGACTGGATGGGCACGGCGGCCTTCGATCGCCCCGAGGACCTCTGGCCGCGCCGCTGGGCGCAAGCCTATGTGGACTTTGCCGCCGGCGAAAAGCGCGCCTGGCTGCACGCCATGGGCATGCGCTGGTTTCCGGTGGTGGGCTGGGCCGAGCGCGGCGGACACGGTTCGGTTGGCCACGGCAATTCGGTGCCGCGTTTCCACGTCACCTGGGGTACCGGCCCCGGCGTGATCGAACCGTTCGTGCGGCGCGCCCGCGAAGCACAGGCCAAAGGCTTGCTGCAATTTGGCTTCCGCCATCGCGTGGATGAATTGATCGTGGAAGGCGGCGCCGTCGTGGGCGTGCGCGGCAAGGTGTTGGCGGCCGACGGCATGGCGCGCGGCAAGCCCAGTTCGCGCGACGTGCTGCATGATTTCGAACAGCGCGCGCAGGCGGTGATCGTGGCGTCGGGCGGCATCGGCGGCAACCACGCGCTGGTGCGGCGCAACTGGCCGGAACGTCTCGGCCCGCCACCCGCGCACATGCTGTGCGGCGTGCCCGCGCACGTGGACGGCCGCATGCTCGGCATCAGCGAAAGCGCCGGCGCGCGGCTGATCAATCGCGATCGCATGTGGCACTACGTGGAAGGCATCGAGAACTGGAATCCGATCTGGCCCAAGCACGCGATCCGCATCCTGCCGGGACCTTCGTCGTTCTGGTTCGACGCCGCCGGCAACCGCCTGCCCGGACCGCTGTGGCCAGGCTTCGACACGCTGGGCACGCTGGAGCATCTGCGTCGCACCGGCCACGACTACAGCTGGTTCATCCTCGACCAGCAGATCATCCGTCGCGAATTTGCCTTGTCGGGCTCGGAGCAGAATCCCGATCTCACCGGCAAGAGCTGGCGACAAGTCGCCAAGCGCGCGGTCGGCAAGGGCGCACCTGCACCGGTGGAAGCGTTCAAGCAGCACGGCCGCGACTTCATCGTGCGCGACACGCTGGAAGAACTCGTCGCCGGCATGAATGCGCTCGCCGGCAACACGCTGCTCGACCTGGCGCATATCCGCCAGGAGATCGAGGCGCGCGATCGCCAGTTCGACAATCCGTACACGAAGGACGGCCAGGTGATGGCCATCCACAACGCGCGTCGCTATCGCGGCGACAAGCTGGTACGCGTGGCCAAGCCGCATCGCCTGCTGGATCCGGCGAACGGCCCGCTGATCGCGGTGCGTTTGAACATCCTCACGCGCAAGACGCTGGGTGGTCTGGAAACCGATCTGGATGCGCGCGTGCTCGGCCAGGATGGCCAGCCGATGCCAGGGCTTTACGCCGTGGGCGAAGCGGCAGGCTTCGGCGGTGGCGGTCTGCATGGCTATCGCGCACTGGAAGGCAGCTTCCTCGGCGGCTGCCTGTTTTCCGGACGCATCGCCGGTCGCGCCGCCGCCAAGGCTATCGCATGAGCGTGCATGCCCTGCCCCGCATCGCCATCTACGGCGCAGGCAGCGTGGGCGGCTACCTCGGCGCCCGGCTGCACGACAATGCCCGTATCACCTGCATCGGCCGCCGCCGCGTGATCGACGCCTGGCGCATCCACGGCCTGGACTGGAGCGACCTGCTCGGCGGCCATGAACACGTCGCCGCGCGCGATGTGGAGCTGCAGGTCAATCCCTTCGCTGCGGCGAAAGCGCACCTGGTACTGGTGACCGTGAAGTCGTCGGCCACTGAAACGGTGGCGCGTGAGCTGGCGGAAGTGATTGCTCCCGGCGTGCCGGTGGTGAGCTTCCAGAATGGCCTGCACAACGCCGCCATCCTGCGCGATGCCCTGCCCGGCCATCCGGTGTTGGCCGGGATGGTCCCGTTCAACGTGCTGCAACGCATACCCGGCGATTTCCACCAGGGTTCCGGCGGCGAGCTGATGGTGGAGGCGCACGAAGCGCTGGCTGCGTTTCTGCCCGTGTTCGAAGCATCGGGCCTGCCGCTGTTGGCGCGCAGCGATATGCCCGCGGTGTTGTCCGCCAAGCTCCTGCTCAACCTCAACAACGCACTGAACGCGCTGTCCAACCTGCCCTTGAAGGAACAACTCTCCCAGCGCGACTGGCGTCGTTGCCTGGCGCTGGCCCAACGCGAAGCGCTGACGGTGTTCGATGCCGCAGACATGCATCCAGCCAAACTCACGCCCTTGCCGCCAGCCTGGTTGCCGCGCGTGCTGGAGATGCCGGACAGCTGGTTCCGCCGGCTCGCCTCGCGCCTGCTGGCGATCGACCCGGTGGCGCGTTCGTCGATGTGGGAAGACCTTGAACGTGGCCGCTCCACCGAGGTCGACGCCATCAACGGCGAAGTGGTGCGGCTGGCCGCGGCGCACGGTGTCGCCGCACCGGTGAATGCGCGACTGGTCGAGCTGGTGCATCAGGTCGAACAGGCGCGGCGTGCATGGACGGCGCAGGAATTGCTCGACGATTTGCGCAGCCGCGCGGTGACGTAAGCGCGTTACTCCTGCGCTTCAGCGGCGTAAAGCTCACGCCGCAGATTGCGCAGCGAGATGGTTTCCCACAGCGCGACGCCGACCAGCAGCAGCGTGGTCGCCGTCGCCAGCGCCACTACTGGCAGCGCATGCGCTGGCCACGCCAGGGCCGCCAGCAAGCCCAGCCCCACCAGATGGGACAGTGGAAAATTGGTGTTGTTGACGGTTTTCTTGAACAGCGCATTGCCCAGCAGATAAAGCGCCGGGCCGCCCAGCAACACGGCGATCTGCGCCGTTTGCGCCGTGGCGAGGGGATGCGCCAGGCTCAGCTCGTCGCCAACCGCGCAAGCCACGATGCCGGCCACGATCAACAGGTGCAGATAGGTATAGCCCAGCCGCGCCGTGCGTCCCGGATCGGTCGATTGGATGATCGAGCGGCTGCCGCGCTCCACGCCGAGGTCGAAGTAAATCCACCACATCGCCACGCAGCCGACGAACGCCATGATGAAGGCAAACCACAGGTCGGCCGTGCGCGTGCCTTCCGCGAACGTGCTGCCCATCACCACCACGGATTCGCCCAGCGCGATCATCACGAACAGACTGCAACGCTCGGCGATATGGCCGCCTTCCACGTCCCATTCGCGCGTGTAGGATCGCCCTAGCCCCGGTACGTAGAAATACGCCGCCGGTCCCACGTACTCGATACCCAACGCGACGGCCCACCAGGCCAGCCGCGCCTGGTCCGAGGCCAGGCCGCCCATCACCCACAGCACACCCGCCACCGCGAACCACAGCGTGATGCGATAGAAGTTCAGGCGTGCCGCCGGTGTCGACACTCGCAACGCCCAGACCATGAAGAGCGAGCGCCCCACCTGCATCGAGGCGTAGGCGCAGGCGAACATCAGGCCGTGGCCGTCGAACGCCTCGGGCAGCGCCACCGACAGCAATAGACCCGCGAACATCAGCGCCAGCACCAGCAGGCGCACGGCGAAGCGATCGGGGTCAAGCCAGTTGGTGACCCAGCCAGTGAAGATCCATACCCACCAGACCGACAGAAACAGCAGCAACACGTGCACGGCGCCCAGCACGCTCAAGTCGCGCAGCAGCGTGTGCGACAACTGCGTGACGGCATAGACAAACACCAGATCGAAGAACAGCTCGATATTGGTGACCTTGCCGTGCGTGCCCGGCTGGTGCGGGCGCAGCAGGCTTGGCGAGCGGCGTTGTGCCGATGCAGACGTTTCGGACATGACGCAATCTCCCTTCCCTCGCGCCAGTTATCGCATGAGCGGCGGCCGCGCCGCCATCTCACTCAGTGGCCATCGTCGCGGATCGCGCTGACCTTGCCGTCGGCTACCACGATGGTGACGACGCGACTGCCCTGCCGGTACTGCCATTGCTCACCGCCCGACGATGTCGATCGACCGCCGTGTCTGCGGCTGCGTCGGCTGCCCCGGTGACTGCTCGAAGACGAGGCGGCATGCGAGCGGTACGACGGCTTGCCCAGCAGTTCCAGGACCCGCGTGGCGGAGTCGCCCACCACCAGCACTTGGCTGCCGACGCGCAAGGTTCCGCTGCCTGCGTGAGCCGCGCACGCGAATAACAGGACACTCAGACACATGGTTCGACGCATCGCTCGTCCCTCTCCGTGTGCACGTGGCACGGAGAGTCACCTTAGCGATGCGATATCCGATCACGGCATGGGTTTACGGCCGCGGCTTGCTGTCGGCAGGCATCGCCTGCTGTCGTCGTTCACGTCGATGGCGCATCGCTCAGCGCGAGCGGTCGGCGATGTCCGACACCTTGCCATTGAGGATGGTGATGATGACGACGCGTCCGTCATCGCGCATGTACTGCCAGCGCTCGCCCTGGTAGCCGCCGAAGTCGCTTTGCACCGGCTCCTTGAAATCCGGCTTGCCCATCAGCTGCATGGCGCGCACCGCACTGTCGCCGACGGTCAGCACCTCGCTGCCCACGCGATAGGTATTGGCTGCCGTGGCGCTTGCGCTCAACAGCAACAGGGCAATGAACAGATAGCGGCGCATGATCAACTCCGTGTCGTCGGTGACGCTCAGAAACCTGATCCCGGTGTCGCAAGATACGCCAGCTCTTCAGGCGTATCGAGGCGGCCAAGGACGGCGTTGCGGTGGGGAAACCGCCCGAACCGTGCTATCACATCGTGGTGGCGGCGCGCGTAATCAAGGAAGTTCTGGAAACGCGGGCGCTCGGACACTGGTTGACCGGCCACCAGCCGTTCGAACAAGTGCACACAGTGCATCTGCAATACCGGGCTCTCGGCATGTTCGAGCGGCATATAGGCAAAGACGCGCTGCATCGGCGTCAGCCGCTGGTCGTCGCCGCGCGCGATGCCATCGAGCGCAAGCACTTGCGTCATGGGATCGGCCGACCACGCGCGGGCGTCGTCGCGATAGAGATTGCGACTGAACTGATCGCGCACGATCAGCAGGGCCAGCCAGCCCTCGGGCGTTTGCGCCCAGTGATCGAGATCGCCGCGCCGGGCCGCGTCCAGCGTGTCGCCAAAGCGCTGGCGAATGGCCGCGTCGAAAGCGTCGTCGCGCTCATACCAGTGCGCCTGCGAATCTTCGGCGAACCAGAAATCCAACACGTCCGTGGGGGTCGGCACGCGCGCTCCTTACGATGGGCGACCGGTCAACCGTGGGTGGTACCGGCCAGGCAGTGCATATCCTTATGGATGCCGTGCAGGCGCGACAACTGGACTCTCAGCACGCGCGCCGATTCGTCCGAGGCCAGCGCCATCTGCTGCTCGAAACTCCTCAGCAGAGCGCACTCGTGGCGGGCCAGATAGTGGACCCAGGCCGAATCGCGGTTGGAGGCCATGCCGGTGACCATGTCAGCCAGCGCCCCGCGCACGGCGCCAGGCAGCGTGCCGTGCCTGGCCGGTGTGCGGCCCGCGGCATGCATCTGTGCCTGCAGGTCGCCGATCAGGGCGTCCAGGGTGTGCAGGTTCTCGGCCAGCAAAGCCTGCAGTCCCGGTTCACGAACCTGGACCAGGGCCCTGCGGTACAGGTCCCGGTCATCGATGCCACGCCGGATAAGGGCGTTGTATTGCGGTGCACGCGACACGAAGTCGCCTCCTGCTGAGCTAAAAGCGAATGCAGGCGCCATCCTCGTCCTTCGCCACTTAGCGTAGGGTTAATCTGAGGCTTCGTGAGAACCCTCGCTCAGCCGGGGTTTTACTGACCCACGTCCAGCAAGTTCAGGGGTTGGCCGCCGGTACCGCGGATGCCCTGCTGCAGCTCGGCCAGCCGCTGGACTGCCGGGCACAAGGCCTGGACCTGCGGCCCCAGGGCCTGCATGCGCTGCTCCAGACGGGGGCGCAGCTGGGTGGTGAGGTCGCCGGCCGTATCGCGCAGGTTGGCCGCCGCCTGCAGATCGCCGGTCATGGCGGCATTCATGGCCTGCTGGCCGAGATCATTGGCCAGCAAGGGCATCAGGTCAGAGGCCAGCTGGTTGGCGTATTGGTCGGCCAGGTTGCCCTGCCAGTCGTGGGTACTGTTGCTGGCCGCCAGGCGCTGTTTGAGCTCTGCCGCGCGGGACGCCACGCGGCGGTCGAGTTCTGCCCGTGTCGCGGGGTCCAGCGAGAGGCGGGTGCCCTCGTCGTGCATGGCGGCCGCGAGCATGTCCACGCCATTGGCTGCCACCGCCTTGGCGCGAGGCGCCAGGGCTCGTAACTCACGCTCGAACAAGGCCAGGCGGTCCTGCTCGTCCGCACGCAGGGCGACCTTGCTGCCATCGGTGCGCAGACTGCCATCGCGCAGTTCCACCTGGCGTGGCAAGGGTTGCGAGCGATCGAACAAGAGACGATCGGGCGCAATCGTCAGGTCGTAACTGCTGGTGGCGTGGCAGGTGGTCGCCAGGTCCTGCGCGTGCAAGGCCACGCTGGCCAGCGAGAGGGTGGCGAGGAGGGACAGGCGGCGCAGGAACATGGGAGGGCCCGGAGCAAACGATGCCGCAGCGATAACCCGCGCCGCGGCAACCGGACCTGAACCGAACGTGCTCAGCGTCGCGAGCGGAACTGGGCACGCACCGACGGGCGCCCCAGCCACCAGGCCAGCCACAGCAATACCGGCACACCTACGAACTTGATCCCCACTGCCATCAGAAATGACCGGCGCATATGCGCCATCGCCATCTGCGAGGCGGTATCGAGCGAGTCCTGGGCATTGGTCAACGCCACCGCCTGGCTGAAGTCGCGCCACTGCAGGAACAGCATCAGCCCACCCACCAGGCCCCAGCCCACCGCCAGCAGCACACTGGCCAGCTGCAGCGAAGGCCGCGCCCAGCCCTGGCGAAGAATCGCCCCCGC
Organism: Dyella sp. 05T440; assembly: GCF_056395965.1. Classification (NCBI taxonomy): domain Bacteria; kingdom Pseudomonadati; phylum Pseudomonadota; class Gammaproteobacteria; order Lysobacterales; family Rhodanobacteraceae; genus Dyella; species Dyella sp. 05T440. Next base: position 27,010 of record NZ_JBFTKN010000019.1, on the reverse strand, counting down.
GCAGATCACCACCAGCGCCAGCGCTGCGACGAAATACAGCACATCCCAGGCCAGCATCTTGTGCAGCTGCAAGATGTCGCCCGTATTGGACGCGGGCAGCGGCTGCAGCACACGCCACAACTGGGTGGCATGCAACGCGTACTGCATGCAGCCATAGGCCGCCAGCAGCAGGATCAGCCAGGTCACGATGCGCCACAGCGCGAAGCCGTCGCGGCGGGTTTCGCTACGCAGCATCAACGGCATCAGGAAGACGCCTTCATCGATGCGAGATCGGCCAGCACCTGGGCCGAATTCTTCTCCGGATCCACATCCTCATAGACCTTGGCAACTCTGCCCTGCGGGTCGATCAGGAAGGTGGTGCGGCGCGCGTACTTGAAGCCCATTTTGGAAGCGAGCACGCCATAGGCCTGCGCGGTCTTGCTGTCGGCATCGGACAGCAAGGGGAACGGCACGTGGTACTTGGCGGCGAAGTCCGCGTGCGATTTCACATCGTCCAGGCTCACGCCCAGCACGTCGGCACCCTGCTGGCGCAGCTTGGCAACATCGTCGCGGAACGCGCAGACCTCGGTGGTGCAACCGGGCGTGAAGTCCTTCGGATAGAAGTACAGCACCACCCAACGCCCCTGATGATCGGCCGGCGTATGCCACTTGCCGTTCTGGTCCTGCAGGTGGAAATCAGGCGCTTTCTGGCCGATCTGCGGCAGCGTGGCGGCGGGCGCGTCGGCATAGGCCGGAGCCAGCAGGCCCAGCAGCAGACTCAACATCAACAGGAACGAGAGGCGAGGCATCGGGACACTCCGAAAGAATTCCGGGCCAGTTTACGCGCAGCAAAACAAAGGGCGCCATGCGGCGCCCTCTGCATCGAACCTGCAACGGTGACTTATTCGCGCTCGATCTCGAACGCGCCCACCGAAACGCCGAGGTTCACGCCCTCGCCACTGCCATGCAGGGCCAGCGACGTGGTGCCCTTGGTCAACACCTGGGCCTCGCCACTCTTGACCACGCCCGCTTCGGCACCGGCCTGCGCATAGGTGCCGAACACATCGTCGATACTGCGCACATGGGTGATGTCACCCTTGCCGTTGTCGATGCGGTACTTGCCGGCGGTGATGCCGCCGCCATTGACCGAGATCTTCACCTTGGACTTCTGGCCGTTATTGCAAACCACCGTACCGCTGCCCGAGGCATGCTTGTAGATGAGCGACCATCCGGAAATGCTGAAGGAGAGATCGCACTTCACTTCGGCTTCGGCCGCACGGGCTGCGGATACCGGTGCCATCGACATGGCGCCTGCGCAAGCCAGTACGAGAGCCGCCATACCCATTGAACGCTTGATCATTTTCATCTCCTTGCAGTGAATGAGGACTTCGGACGACGTCAGCCACTGTGGTCAGCGTGCACCTGTCCGCCGTAGCACCTCCATGGTCGGCAGTTCCCGTGAACGCAGTGTGCAAATAGCTGGATGCTTCGTTAACGGCTTCGCAAGCAATGCTGGCTCAAGGCTTAAAAAAGCGTGTCGTGCCCGTACGTTGCGCCTGGGGAAGCCCTGTGTTTCGGCCGCCTGATGAGCGCGCATGGATTGGGCGCATCACCCGTAGCGCAGGCGCGCGGCGAGGATTACGCTGACCCTCAAGATCCGAGAAAACCGCAGGCCGATCTGCCTTGGGCCGCCTCGCACCCGTGCCCGACACAGCAAGCCTGCCTGTGCCCGAGGTAGCGCATGTCCAACTATTCGCTGGTCGGCTATGACGGCTCCGCCACATCGCAACGCGCGCTGCGCTTTGCCGTGCAACTGGCGCAGGCCACCGGTGGCCGCGTCCGCGTGGTGTCGGTGTTGCAGGTGACCGAAGGGAGCGCCGACACCTGTACGCTGATGATCGCCGACCAGGGCGGCAAGCGTTGCTCCCAGTTGCTCGACGAAGTGAAGGATCTGGTGCCGGGCACGGCGTCCCTGATCGACGCCGAGGTGGTGCGCGGCAGCCCCGGCGATGTCCTGCTGGAGCAGGTACGCAACCACGCCATCGATCACATCGTGATCGGCCATACCGAGCGCGGCGCGCTCGCGCGCTGGCTGCTCGGATCGGTCTCCAGCGACGTGCTCGAGCGCGCCCACGTGCCGGTGACCGTGGTGCGCTGAGCCCACCCGCCAGCCCCGCGGGTCGGCGCTCGTTAATCCCGCGTTGCCGTCTCGTCGTATGCTGTCACACGATCGTCATGCCAGGCTGGCGCCGTGCCCCGCGTCAAGCCAGCCCTTCGGCCCCCCGCACAGGAAAGCCCGCGTGAGCTATGCCCAATCGTTGCCCTGGACCCTCGAAAGCCTGGACTTCAGCCGGATCGACATCCAACGTGTACGCCAGAACGAAGACCTGTTTTTCTTGCTATGCAGCGCCTCCTTCGTCGAGAGTGGTTCGGACCTGTATACGCACAATCTGGTCGACCACTTCGCGGGTGACGAGACCCTGCAGACCTGGCTCAGCCAGCATTGGGAACACGAGGAACTGCAGCACGGCCGCGCCCTTGCCGCCTATGTGAAAGCGGTGTGGCCGGAATTCGACTGGGACAAGGGCTTCGCCGCGTTCTGGGCCGAGTACGGCGCGGTGTGCACCGCCGAACAACTGGAACCCATCCGTGGCCTGGAACTTGCCGCGCGCTGCGTGGTGGAAACCGGTACCGCCAGCCTCTACCGCGCACTCAACGACATCACCGATGAGCCCGTGCTCAAGCAGCTCACCGGTCACATCAAGAGCGACGAAGTCCGCCACTACAAGAATTTCTACCAGCACTACCGCCTGTATCGCGAACGCGAGGGCTTCGGTCGCTACAAGATATTCCGGGTCATCCTGCGCCGCCTCAACGAAATCCGCGGCGAAGACAGCGACATCGCGCTGCGCCACGTGTTCGATCAGTGCTATCCGCAGCACAAGGACAACCACGCCGAGTTCAAGCGCGTCACGGGACGCGCGCAGGATTTGCTGAGGCGGAATATCCCCGCGGAAATGACGGTGAAGATGCTGCTCAAGCCGCTGGAGTTGCCGCCGCGTTTGCAGAATGCGATGGAGAAGCCGCTGGCGAAGTTGGCGGAGAGGTTGTTTCTCAATTAAGGCGTGGCTGGGTGGCGCTCGCTTAGATCGATGGCGATGACCAAGGCCGAGTATTCCGCTCCGTAGGTTTGTCGCGCACAGGGTGCGCTCCCACAAATAGCCCGTCGGCAGCGTTGATCCGCCATCCACGACGTGCGCGCTCCCCTTGTAGGAGCGCACTTGTGCGCGACCGCGGCGCGTGGACTCACCGCTCCGGCCGGTCGCGCACAAGTGCGCTCCTACAACAGACAAACTGCCGACCGGCACGGTGGGCGTTCGGCTCTTGATGTGGCTCTTGATGTGGCTCCTGCCCCCGGGGTCCCCGTATGACGCGGCGGGCGGGTGGAGGAAAGCCCGCAGGGTGGCCGCATGGATGCGGCCAGTTTTTCGACAGGACAGGGATGTCCTGTCGAAAAACCCCGTAACCCGACCGCGCACCTGGAGGGCCAACGGCCCGGAAGGCGCGTCATCCGGGGGGCCCTTTCTTTTGGTTACTTTTCTTTACTCCGGGCATCCTGCCCTCCGCCCTGCGGGCCGGCTTCGCCGTTCGCACGCGCTCGAAGCGCGTGCGTGGGCAAGCAAAGAAAAGTGACCCGGGCCGCGGCAGCGGCACGGAAGCCCGCGGCAGGCGAGCCAGGTCGAGGTATCGCGACAACAAAGCGCATCACATCTGGGTCCCGGCCCGCGCCGGGATGACGAGCAAGCGTGCCGCCTCAAAAAATCATGCTGCGGAGCAACACAAAACCCACCACCCCACACCCCACCTCCCAATGCACCCGCAACATCCCCATCCCAACCCCCAAAGCTCGACATCCCGCCCACTCTGATGCATACGTATTCACTTCAATAAACCGGCACTGCCAGCGCAGAATCGCCGGACTCTGGATTGGGGAGAGGCAATGAATCTGAATTCCACACCGACGTCGACGAACTCCGTCGGTGACCTTGGGCAACACGCCACCGCGCGCGTTGTCTTGATCGCCGCGGCCGCTGCACTTGGCGGCTTCCTGTTCGGCTTCGATACCGCCGTGATCAACGGCGCGGTCGACGCCGTGCGCGGCAATTTCGGGCTGGATGCAGCCCACATCGGTTTCGCCGTGTCATGCGCGCTGCTAGGTTCTGCTGCTGGTGCGTGGTACGCCGGCCCGCTCGCAGACCGCGTCGGCCGAGTACGCGCGATGCAGGTGGCGGCCGTGTTGCTGGCTCTGAGCGCCTTGGGCGCGGGTTTGGTGAACGGCGTTGGCCTGTTGGTGTTCTGGCGCCTGGTGGGCGGCATCGGCGTCGGTGTGGCCTCGGTGATCGCGCCGACCTATATCGCGGAAATCTCGCCTGCCGCCGTGCGCGGCCGGCTCGGCTCGTTGCAGCAGCTGGCCATCGTGCTTGGCATCTTTGCCGCGCTGCTGAGCGATGCATGGCTGGCCGGTACGGCGGGCGGTGCCTCGCACAAGCTCTGGTTCAACCTGGACGCGTGGCGCTGGATGTTCCTGGTCGCCGTGGTGCCTGCATTGATCTACGGCTCGCTGGTGCTCGGCGTGCCCGAATCGCCGCGCCACCTGGTGGCCAAGGGTCGCCTGGCGGAAGCCAAGGACGTGCTGCGCCAGGTGCTGGGCATGCACAACGAGGCTGCCCTCGATGCCAAGGTGAAGGACATCCAGCAGAGCCTGCACTCGGAATACCGCCCCACCCTGAAGGACTTGCGCGGACCGCGCCTGGGCCTGCTGCCGGTGGTGTGGATTGGCATCCTGCTGTCGGTGTTCCAGCAGTTCGTGGGCATCAATGTCATCTTCTATTACTCGTCCACCCTGTGGCATTCGGTGGGCTTCAGCGAAGCCGATTCGTTCTCCATCACGGTGGCCACCTCGGTGGTGAACGTGCTGGTGACCCTGGTCGCCATTGCGCTGGTGGATCGAATCGGTCGCAAACCGCTGCTGGTGATCGGCTCGGCCGGCATGGCCGTCACCCTCGGCGCGATGGCGTGGTGCTTCTCGCAGGCCACCGGCAGCGGCGCCACACTGAGCCTGCCGGCGCCGTGGAACATGGTGGCCCTGGTTGCCGCCAACGCTTACGTGGTGTTCTTCGGCCTCAGCTGGGGCCCGATGGTGTGGGTGCTGTTGGGCGAAATGTTCCCCAACCGGATCCGCGCCATTGCGCTGGCCGTGGCCGCCGCCGCCCAGTGGCTGGCCAATTTCGCCATCACCAGCACCTTCCCTGCGCTGGCTGAAGCGGGCCTCGCTTTCGCCTACGGCTTGTATGCCGCGTTTGCCCTGATTTCGCTGATCTTCGTGTTGAAGGCCGTGCGCGAGACCAAGGGCATCGAGCTGGAAGATATGCAGAGCTGAGTATTTAGGGACGAGGGGCGAGCGTGGGCAGGCGGTCTTGGCGCCCTCACTACTCGCCCCTGACCCCTTTTAAGGCCCAGCCAACCGGCATGCGACAATACCCGCATGACCGACTTCCGCACGCTCCCCTTAAAGCCCGCGCTGCTCGCCAGCGTGGAAACCCTCGGTTTCACCGAGATGACGCCAGTGCAGGCACAGAGCCTGCCGCCGATCCTGGAAGGTCGCGACGTGATCGCGCAGGCGCGTACCGGCAGCGGCAAGACCGCTGCGTTCGGCCTGGGCCTGCTGCAGCAGATCGACGTGGAGACGATCCGGCTGCAGGCGCTGGTGCTTTGCCCGACGCGCGAGCTGGCTGACCAGGTGAGCAAGGCCATCCGCAAACTGGCGGCCAATATTCCCAACGTGAAGTTGCTGACGCTGTGCGGCGGCATGCCGCTGGGCCCGCAGCTCGCCTCGCTCACGCATGACCCGCATATCGTGGTGGGCACGCCGGGGCGTATCCAGGAACATCTCAAGCGCTCGAGCCTGCACGGCGGCGGCATCAAGGTGCTGGTGCTGGACGAGGCCGATCGCATGCTCGACATGGGCTTTTCCGAAGCTATCGACGACATCGTGGGGCGCATCTCCAAGCATCACCAGACGCTGCTGTTCTCGGCTACCTATGCCGAGGAAATCCGCCAGGTGAGCAAGCGCCTGCAGCGCGATCCGGTGGAAGTGACGGTGGAGACGCCGCACGAGGAGACCACCATCGAGCAGCGTTTCCACGAAGTGGAGCCGGCGCAGAAACTCGATGCGCTCGCGCAATTGCTGGCCAAGGGCACGCTGCGGGATGAACAGGCGCAGCACGCGCTGGTGTTCTGCAATATGCGCAAGGACGTGGACGCGGTCGCCGAGGAACTGGACAAGCGCGGCTTCTCGGCGCTCGCACTGCACGGCGACATGGAGCAGCGCGATCGTGACGAAGTGCTGGTGCAGTTCGCCAACCGCAGCTGCGCCGTGCTGGTGGCCACCGACGTGGCGGCGCGCGGCCTCGATATCGTCGCGCTGCCCCTGGTGGTGAGCTTCGACATTGCACACGATCCGGACACGCACACGCATCGCGTGGGCCGCACCGGTCGCGCCGGCGAGAATGGCCTCGCCATCACGCTGGTGACGCCGCGCGAACGCCCCAAGGCAACCAATATCGAACAACAGCTGGGCCAGCCGCTGCCGTGGCATCCGCTGCGGGTGGCGCCCTCGCGCGGCAAGCAGCTCAACCTCGCACCGATGAAGACGGTGGTGATCGATGCCGGCCGCCAGGACAAACTGCGACCCGGCGATATCCTCGGCGCACTGACCGGCGACGCTGGATTGGACGCCAAGGACATCGGCAAGATCGACGTATTCGCCACCCGTGCCTATGTGGCCATCCGTCGGGATCTTGCGAACAAGGCGCTGGAGCGACTGCGCGCGGGCAAGATCAAGGGGCGGAACTTCCGGGTACGCTCGCTGCACTGAGGTTACCCGCTGCCCGCTACGCGCGAGGCTGCCCTTCGCAAAGGATGTCGTTTTCATGATACGCCGGCTCAGCTACGCGCTCGCCCTGATCGCCCTTGTCAGCTCTGCGTCCATCCACGCCGCCACGCCGGTCTACGGCTATCGCGTGGTGCATGTCTATCCGCATGACACCTCGGCGTATACGGAAGGCTTGTTCTACAAGGACGGCTATCTGTACGAGAGCACCGGTGAAGCGGGCGAGTCGACCGTGCGCAAAGTGGAACTGGAAACCGGCAAGGTACTGCAGCGCCATGATGTGCCGGATGCGTATTTCGGCGAGGGCATCGTCGACTGGAATCACGAGCTGATCCAGCTCACCTGGAAGAGCGAGCTTGGTTTTGTCTACGACCTGGCCAGCTTCAGGCAGCAGCGCACCTTCCGCTATCCCGGCGAAGGCTGGGCGCTCACGCGCGACAGCAAGCATCTGTACATGAGCGATGGCTCGCCGGTGCTGCGCGTGCTCGATCCGAATACGCTCACCGCCACCGGCAGCATCATGGTCACCGACAACGGCGAGCCGGTGACCAATCTCAATGAGCTGGAATGGGTGAGGGGGGAGATCTACGCCAACGTGTGGATGACCAACCGCATCGCACGCATCGACCCGGCCACCGGCCATGTCACCGGCTGGATCGACCTCAGCGGCTTGCTCGATGTGAGCCGCCTGCCTGACCCGGGCAACGATGTGCTCAATGGCATTGCTTACGACGAGCAGCACGATCGCTTGTTCGTCACCGGCAAGCGCTGGCCCAAGCTGTTCGAGATCACGCTGGTCAAACCGTAAGTCCCTGCGAAGGCCCGGCAATACGATGCGGCGAGCTCCGGGGAGGGCCAAATGGCATGGTTCTGCGCGGCCACATCTGCGATGTAAAGTCGGGGGCTGATCACCGGGAGACCCTGATGCGCCTTGCCCCGTCCCTACTGCCCTTCGCGCTGTGCCTTGCCATCTCTACCGCCTACGCCGACGACGCACCGGCGCAGCCGCGCCAGCATGCATCGCTGCAAGCCTTGTCCACCGCACCGAGTGAAGCGGAACTGCATGCCACGATTGCCAAGCTGGTGAGCTTCGGCACGCGCCACACGTTGTCGGACACCAAGTCGGACAAGCGCGGCATCGGCGCTGCGCGGCGTTGGGTGAAGTCGCAATTCGAGGACATCTCCAAGGCCTGCGGCGGTTGCATCGAGGTGGTGACGCCGTCGCAGATGTTCACCGGTAAGCGCATTCCGCAATCCACCGAAGTGATGGATGTGGTCGCGATCAAGCGCGGCAAAAGCGATCCCAAGCGCGTGATCGTGATGACGGGCCATCTCGATTCGCGCGTCACCGACGTGATGAACGCCAAGTCCGATGCCCCCGGCGCGAACGACGATGCCTCAGGCGTCGCCGCCTTGATGGAAGCGGCGCGGCTGCTGTCCAAGGAAGACAACGACGCCACCCTGGTATTCGCGGCGCTCTCCGGCGAGGAGCAGGGCCTCTACGGTGGGAAGGTGCTGGCCGACTACGCCGTTGCGCAGGGCTGGAACGTGCAGGCCGACCTCAACAACGACATCGTCGGCAACAGCCACGGTTTGAACGGCGTGCTCGACAACACCACGGTGCGCATCTTCTCCGAAGGCACCAAGACCAACGAAACCCCGGAGCAGGCGAAGTACCGCGCCTACCACGGCGGCGAAGTGGATTCGCCCTCGCGCAATGTGGCGCGCTACATGGAGCAGATGGCAACCACCTATCTGCCGGACCTGCGCGTGCACATGGTGTATCGCACCGACCGCTACAGCCGCGGCGGCGACCAGGTGCCATTCCTGGAGGCCGGTTATCCCGGTGTGCGCGTGACCGAAGGTCATGAGGATTACACGCGCCAGCACCAGGATCTGCGCAGCGAGAAGGGCATCAAGTACGGCGACACCATCGACGGCGTCGACTTCCGCTATCTCGCCCGTGTCACCGCGCTCAACACGGTGACCATGGCGGCGCTGAGCCGCGCCCCTGCCCCGCCGTCCGGCGTGAGCATCGAGGGCGCGCTGGCCAGCGACACCACCGTGCACTGGAAGAAGGTGCCGGGCGCTGCGGGCTACATCGTGCATTGGCGCGACACCACCGCCCCGCAGTGGCAGTACAGCCGCGTGGTCGGCGACAGCGACCAGGCGGTGATCAAGGACGTGGTGATCGACGACTGGTTCTTCGGCGTCTCGTCGGTCTCGGCCGATGGCTATGAAAGCCCGGTGGTATTCCCTGGCGATGCCGGCAGCTTCGAGCGCTCGCCTGCGCCGAAGTCGCCCTAAAGCGGATTGTTCCGAAGGCGCAAAGCCTTGCGAAACGATAAGATCGGCCGGTTGCCGCTCCGGGGGGAGCGGCAACCGCATCCCATGGGATGCGTATCAACGGACGATACCAGGGGAAAATCCATGCTTCGCAAGACGCTACTGCCGGCCATGGCATTGCTGGCCGCTTTTGTACTCGCCGCACCGGTCGCGGCCATGCCCGAAGATGGCGGGCATCAGACGTCCGCCGAGGCGTTTGTCAGTTCGCTGCATCCGACCACCGGCGAGGTGTCCATACCGGGCGCGCAGGCCACGCTGAAGCTGGCCAATGGCTACAGTTTTCTTTCCGCCGCCGATGCGCAGCGCGTGCTGACGCAGGCCTGGGGCAACCCGCCGGACAACAGCGTGCTGGGCATGATCATCCCCAGCACCGATGCGCATGCCGTACTCGATGAGAAAACCTGGGCGGTGGTAGTCACCTTTATCGACGAAGGCTATGTGTCCGACAAGGACGCCGAGAAGATCGACTATGACGACATGCTCAAGGACCTGAAGAAGGCCGCCCAGGACAGCAACTCTGAGCGCCTCAAGGAAGGCTATCCGGCCGTGGAGCTGGTCGGCTGGGCCGAACCGCCGCATTACGACGAAGCCAGCCACAAGCTCTACTGGGCGCGCGACCTGAAGTTCAAGAAGGCCGACGGCAGCGCCGACGGGCAGTCGCTGAACTATGCGATCCGCGTGCTCGGCCGCAAGGGCTATCTCTCGCTCAACGCCATCGCACCGATCGACCAGCTCGCCCAGGTGCGTGCCGACATGCCCGACGTAGTGGCGATGGCCGAGTTCAATCCCGGCGAGCGTTATGCCGATTACAACTCGAGCACGGATAAGGTTGCGGCGTATGGCATTGCGGCGCTGGTGGCGGGCGGTATTGCCGCCAAGGCTGGCTTGTTCGCGAAGCTCGGCCTCATGTTGCTGGCGTTGAAGAAGTTCGTGGTGATCGGCATTGCGGCGATCGGCGGTTTGTTCGCCAAGATCTTCAAGAAAAAGCAGGCCTGATGCTGGTGTGGCGCTGCGTTGCCTGAGGGGGCGCAGCGATCACCGACCCATGTAGGAGCGCACTTGTGCGCGACCAGCCAACGGAGCGGTGCGCCTCAGCGCTGCGGTCGCGCACAAGTGCGCTCCTACAGCGAAACGAAGCGCCTTCATCGGCGACTCTCCCATGGCACGCCGAGCCCGATCAAGCGGCGTAATCCGTCATCGCTGGGTTGCAACGCGCGGCTGCCGGCACGGCGACGCAACCAGCCTGCGTCCAGCAAGGCGTCGGTGAGCGAAACACCGAGTGGGCCGCCCAGGTGCAGGCGGCGTTCGGTCCAGTCCAGACAGCTGCGTCCGGACAGTGGCAACAAGGCTTGCACGCGTGCGGCGTCGAGGCCGGCTTGCACCAGCGCTTGCGCACCGTCGTCCTGCAAGCGCATGCCTTCGCTCGCGGCTAGCAGGTAACCCTGCTGCAGCAGGGCATCGCACAAGCCCACGCCCAATCGTCCCGCAAGATGCCGATAGCAGGTGCGTGCCATGCGCAAGGGGCGATCGCCGCCGGTGGGATCAGGCAACACGGGTCGCGCGCGCGGCGCGGCCAGCGTTTCGATCAGCGCGGCTACGTCATCGTCTGCGAGCCGGTAATAGCGATGACGCCCCTGCTCCTGCACCGCCAGCAGGCCGCCCTCGAGCAGGCGCTTGAGATGCGCGCTTCCCGTCGCCGCACCCACACCGGCCGCGCGCGCCAGCTCGCCTGCGGGACGTGCCGTCCCGTCGATCAAGGCCAGCAACATGGCGGCACGTGCCGGTTCGGCGAGCAGGGCGCCGATCTCGGCCAGTTGGTAGCGGCTTGGAGCGATCGCATCGTTCATGCGCGCAGTCTAGCGCGCCCGTTTCGCTGAACACTTCGCTGCGTGGCGAAACGTTCAGCGGCATAGGCGACGACACTGAACTCATGGACATGCATCGCTACCCACATACCCGAGTCATCCACCCATCCATTCTCTATTTCGGCACGCCGGTCGTGCTGATCACCACCTGCAACGAGGACGGCTCGACCAATATCACGCCGATGTCGTCCGCCTGGGCGCTGGCCGACCGCATCGTCATCGGTCTTGCGGGTGGCGGACAGGGCTTGTCCAATCTGCGGCGCGAGCGCGAATGCGTGCTGAACTTTGCCAGCGAAGACATGCACCGCGGCGTGGAGCGCATCGCCCCCACCACCGGTCGCGATCCTGTACCCGGGTGGAAACAGGCCAACGGTTATCGTCACGAGGCAGACAAGATGGCGCTGGGCGGGTGGCACGCCGAGGCTTCACTTTCGGTGAAACCGCCACGCATCGTGGACTGCCCGCTGCAAATGGAAGCGCGCGCGATACTTGCGGTCGAGCGCCCCCTGGATGCCTGGCGCGATGGCGCCGGCGGCTACGCGATCATCGAGCTGGAAGCGCTGCATGTGCACGCGCATGAGGATGTGACGGTGGCCGGGACCCAGCACGTGGATCCACGGCGCTACCGTCCGCTGTTCTATCTGTTCCGCCATTACGTGGGACCGGGCAAACCGCTGGGCCGTACGTTTAAAGCTGAAGTTTGAGCGTTGGACGTGATGTTCATGCCGTGAAAACCGATGCTAGGATCAACTCCCATCTCAGCTCGATCGCGGTAGCGGCCCAGTATGCGCATGCTTGTCACAGGCAGTTCGGGGCACCTGGGTGAAGCGCTGGCGCGCACCCTGCTTGAGCTCGGCCACGAAGTGATCGGGCTGGATGTGGTCGAGGGGCCCTACACCCAGCGGCTGGGTTCGATCTGCGACCGTGCCTTTGTGCGTCGCTGCATCGCGGGCTGCGCCACGGTGTTCCATCCCGCCACGCTGCACAAGCCGCATGTCGCCACGCACACTCGGCAGGATTTCATCGACGTGAACCTCACCGGCACGCTCAACCTGCTGGAAGAAGCAGTGGCCACCGGCGTGGAATCGTTCGTCTACACCAGCACCACCAGCGTGTTCGGCGATGCACTGGCGCCACCGGTCAGCGAGCCGGCGGCATGGGTGACCGAAGACACGCTCGCCATGCCCAAGAACATCTATGGCGTCACCAAGGCCGCCGCCGAAGACCTGTGCCAGCTGTTTTCGCGCAACCAGGGGCTGTCGACCATGGTGCTGCGCACGTCGCGCTTCTTTCCCGAAGAAGACGACGACCGCTCGGTGCGCGCCCGCTATACCGACGGCAACCTCAAGGCCAACGAATTCCTCTACCGCCGCGTCGACATCGAAGACGTGGTGAGCGCGCATCTGCTGGCCGCGCGCCGCGCGCCAGCGCTCGGCTTTCGCCGCTACATCATCAGCGCCACCACGCCGTTCCTGCCGGAGGATCTGGCCACCTTGCGCGCGCATGCGCCGCTGATCGTGCGTCGACGCGTGCCCGGTTACGACGCCGTGTACGCACGACACGGCTGGAACATGGCCCAGGGCATCGACCGGGTGTACGTGAACCAGCGGGCGCGCGAGGAACTTGGCTGGGCGCCGCGCCATGATTTCGCTGCCGTGGTGGCTCGTCTCGAAGCGGGTGAGGACATCCGCAGCCCGCTGGCGAGGCTGATCGGTTCCAAGGGCTATCACGCGGACAGCTTCAGCGACGGTCCGTATCCCGTCGACGCCTGAGGCTTATCCGCCGATGCTGGCTCAACCCACGATGGCCAGCACCGCCGCCAGCCAGATGGCGACCACCCCACATGCGAAGGCGCGGCGCGCGGGACGGATGCGTTCGGCGCTGTCGTCGACCACCGGCGTGGTGATGATCCACGGCACCGAAGCCAGCAAGGCGAAGCCCACAAAGGCCAACACGATCACGAAGATGTCGACGACGCGCCATGGCACCGGCTCGTGCACGCCCCAGTAACCCAGAAACGCCATCCCCATCGCGCACAGCGTGGCCGACGCGGAACACAACCCGACAACTGAACCTGTTGGCGCGCGCATGGCGTGGCCCCTTGGCGGAAGACGGTGCGGCGTACAGCCTACCGCAGCCGGCCGGCGAGGGCCCCTGCCGTCCGCGAGGCGCCGTGTCGAAATCCGCCCTGCCCGTTCGTCATAAGGGTGAGCGCGCCATAGCGGCGCCCGCCAGCCCCCTCGAAGGAGTCGACGATGTCCCTGCCCCATCGCACCACCACCGCCCTTGCCTGCGCCCTGCTATGCCTGACCGCCGCTGGCGCGGCCCATGCCGCCGCAGCGACCTATGTGATCGATCCGGCGCACACCTACCCCAGCTTCGAGGCCGATCACATGGGCGGACTCTCCACCTGGCGCGGCAAGTTCGACCGTAGCTCGGGCAAGGTCACGCTGGACAAGGCCGCCGGCAACGGCAGCGTGGACATCACCGTGGACGTCGCCAGCGTCGATTTCGGCCTGGACAAGTTGAACGAGGCCGCGCGCGGCAACGAGTTGTTCGACGTGAGCAAGTACCCCACCGCTACTTACCGCGGCAAGCTCGCCGGTTTCGTCAACGGCGCGCCGACCAAGGTCGACGGCTCACTGACCCTGCACGGCGTGACGCGTCCACTGGAGCTCAGCATCAAGAGCTTCAAGTGCATGCCGCATCCGATGTACAAGCGCGAACTCTGCGGGGCCGACGCCTATGCCACCTTCAAGCGCGACGAGTTCGGCCTGGACAGCGGCAAGTCCTACGGCTTCAGCATGGAGGTAGTGCTGCGCATCCAGGTGGAAGCGCTGATCGACGACGGCAGCGCCGGCAAGGTTGCCCTCGCCGCGCCTGCCCACTGACCCGGGACGCCACCATGTCACTCACGCTCTATATGCATCCGCTGGCCTCGTACTGCCACAAGGTGTTGGTCGCGCTGTACGAAAACGACACGCCCTTTGATCCGCACGTGGTGGACCTGATGGACGAGTCCGCGCGCGACGCGTTCTACAAGCTGTGGCCGATCGGCAAGTTCCCGGTGCTCAACGACCATGCACGCGGCTGCCTGGTGCCCGAATCGAGCATCATCATCGAGTACCTCGCGCTGCACTACCCCGGCACCACCGCGCTGATTCCCCATGACGCCGATCAGGCCCGCGAAGTGCGCTTCCGCGATCGCTTCTTCGACCAGTACGTGAGCGAGCCGATGCAGAAGGTGATCACCGACCGCCTGCGCCCCAAGGCCGAGCGCGACCACCTGGGCGTGACGCAGGCGCGCGACAAGCTGCGCACGGCACTGGACCTGATCGAACTGGAATTTGCGCGTGACAACGGCAGCCGTCCGTGGGCTGCTGGCCAGCACTTCAGCATGGCCGACTGCGCCGCGTCGCCCGCGCTGTTCTACGCCAATCTGGTGATACCGCTGGAGGACGCGCACCCGCTGACGGCGGCATACCTGTTGCGGCTGATGCAGCGTCCGTCATTCGCACGCGTGCTGCATGAAGCGCAGCCCTATATGCACATGGTTCCCATGGAAACGGCGGAAGCCTGACTTCCGCCCCTCGCTATCGACATCAAGGAAGCTCCCCATGCTCATCGCACTCATCGTTGTGTTGCTGCTTGTCGCCGTCGTGCTGATCATCGCGGCGATGCGGCCCGATCAATTCCGCATCGAACGTTCCGCATCGATCAAGGCCCCGCCGGAACGCATCTTTCCCTTCATCAATGAGCTGCACCGCTGGCAGTCGTGGTCGCCGTACGAGAAGAAGGACCCTACCATGCAGCGCACGTTTGAAGGCCCCTCGTCGGGTCCGGGCGCCGCTTACGGCTGGAACGGCAACAAGAACATTGGCAGCGGCAGGATGGAGATCAGCGAATCGACGCCGTCCTCGCTCGTGCGCATCAAGCTGGAATTCTTCACGCCCTTCCAGGCCAGCAACACGGCCGAGTTCGTGCTTGAACCGCAGGGCGATGCCACTCGCGTGATCTGGGCCATGCAGGGGCGTTCGCCTTTCATGAGCAAGTTGATGGGCGTGGTCTTCAACTTCGACAAGATGGTCGGCAAGGATTTCGAGGAGGGCCTGCTCAACTTGCGCGCGCTGGCCGAGCGTCCTTCCTGATTGCGCGCTGCAACAGACGCGCAACTCGACTGCGAAACTTACGCCGCGCCTAAGCAAGCCGGCTTGCTGCTGAACGATTTGCGGTGCGCGAGTGTTGAGCGTCAACCGCCTTGGAGAACCCTCGTTCTCCGGCCTAAGTCATCCCTCCTGGGGATGACTGCAGGGGTCACACGATCCACCATGCAGAGAGCTCGCGCTCTGGACGGTGACGCCTGTCCCAACCGTCGGACCTACGAGGACATCGCCCATGAAGAACGTTTTGTCGTCACGCCGCAGCCTGCTCGCCCTCGGTCTCGTCGCCGCCTTCGCCAGTGCCGGCGCCATGGCACAGACCAGCACCACCGATGTGCCGGGTCATCCGCGCGTCAACGAGGTGAACCAGCGCCTGGACAACCAGCAGAACCGCATCCAGAACGGCGTCGCCGACGGCCAGATGAATGCCAGGCAGGCCGCCCGCGATGAAAAGCAGGATGCCAATATCGCGCAGCGCGAAAGCCGCGACGAAGCCGAGCACGGCGGTCATCTCACCAAGCAGGAACAGAAGAACCTCAACAAGTCGCTGAACAAGGACAGCACCCGCATCCACAAACAGCGCACCGGCGGCTGATCGCCTCCGTCAGACCAGTGCAACGGCCCGGCCCCTGCCGGGCCGTTTGCATTTGGAAACCGGGCCGGCAGCGCCACGCGAAGCCCGATCGTGCTTTTTGGCAAACCCGACGTTCTTTTGGCAAACCCCGCAGGCGTGCTGGCGCGAATCTATACCTGCCAGCTCAACGACGTATGGCTTGAAAGATCCGCCGCTCCCGTCAACCGCTCCACGGTTCCCGCTACCGGCAAATATCAGCCATCCCGAACAAGGCCGCGATGTCGCCCAAGCGATACGCGCCCAACTTTCGAACCTGCGAGGAATCCACCATGAAGCACATCCGCTACGGCCTGATCGCCTTCGGCCTGGTCGCCGCCTTTGCCAGCGCCGCCGCCTCGGCACAAGACAATCCGATCTATATCCCGGGCCATGGACGCATCAACCAGGTGAACCAGCGCCTGGCCAACCAGCAGAATCGCATCGACGCCGGCATCGCCGATGGCCAGATCAATGCGCAACAGGCCTTCCGCGACGAGCGCCAGGATTCCAACATCGCCGCCCGCGAAATGCGCGACATGGCCGAGCATGGCGGCCACCTGACCGCGGCGGAACAGCAGCACCTCAACCGGTCGCTCAATAACGACAGCGGCCGCATCCACTACCAGCGCAACGGGTACTGATCCCCAGCCGCCAGTGAGGCCAGCGGCCCGGCCTGCCCGGGCTCCTGGCCGTGGCTGGACCACAACTTCCAGCACTGGCCGCACCCCGCCGTCGTGCCAGTATCCCGGGACCATCATTGGGGAGGGAGTAGCGTATGGTCAGCAGGATTCTGGCGGCAGCGTGCGCATGTGCACTGAGCCTGGGCGTGGCTCACGCGGCCGATACGGCCACGGGCAAGCCGCAATACGGCGCATGGGGTTTCGACCAGGCGGGCGCCGATACCTCGGTCAAGCCCGGCAACGACTTCTTCCGTTACGCCAATGGCACCTGGCTGGATCACACGCCGATTCCTGCCGACAAGCCGGCCGTCAGCCTGCGACTGGCCATGACCGACCTCACTGAGCAGCGTCTGCACGAGCTGATGGAGGCCTCGGCGCGGGACAAGACCAACGGCGCCTCAATCGAAGGCAAGGTCGGCGCGTTCTATCAATCGTTCATGGATCAGGCACGCGTCGATGCGCTCGGTGCCAAACCGATCGCGCCTCAACTCGATGCCGTGAAGCAGGCCACCACGCGCGACGCTCAAGCGGCGCTGATGGGTCGCAGCGGCCTGGATTTCGAAGGATCACTGTTCAACATCTATTTCGATGTCGACCTGAAAGACACCAATCGCTACGCCGTCTACGTATCACAGGCAGGTCTCGGCCTGCCGGACCGCGACTACTACCTCAAGCCAGAATTTGCCAAGCAGAAAGCGGCCTACCAGGCGTACGTGACGCAGCTGCTCACCCTCGCCGGATGGCCTCAACCGGAGGCTGCCGCAAAGGATGTGCTGGCCTTCGAAACCGCCATCGCGCAGGCCAGCATCAGCAAGGTCGAGCAACGCGATCCGGTGGCGATGTACAACCCGATGAGCATAAGCGACCTGCAGAAGCTCGCGCCCGGCTTTGCGTGGAATGATTTCCTCAAGTCCGCCCAACTCGACCAGCGCAAGCAGATCGTGGTGATGGAAAAGACCGCGTTTCCCCAGCTCGCGGCGCTGTATGCGAAGACGCCCGTCGCCACCATCCAGGCGTGGCAGGCCGCACGCATTGCCGACAACGCGGCGTACTACCTCTCGACGCCCTTCCAGCAGGCGTACTTCGAGATGCACGACAAGACGCTTGCCGGCCAGCAGCAGATGGAAGTGCTGTGGAAGCGCGGCGTGCACGCGGTATCCGGCGGCGACTGCGGCGCAGGTGACCGCCTCGCCTGTTTCGGCAATCTGGGCTGGGCCGTCGGCCAGCTGTACACCGACAAGTATTTCCCCGCCTCGTCAAAAGCCAAGATCGAAGCACTCGTGGCCAACCTCAAGGCCGCCTATCGCGTGCGCATCGAACACCTCGACTGGATGGGCCCGGCAACACGCAAGGAAGCCCTGAAGAAGCTCGACACTTACACCATCAAGGTGGGCTACCCCGATCATCCGCGCGACTATTCGAAAGTCACGATGCGCAGCGATGATCTTGCCGGCAATGTATTACGCGCCGCGCAGGCCGACTGGTCGTTCAATGTCGATCGCCTGGACAAGCCGGTCGACCGCAGTGACTGGAGCATGACGCCGCAGACCAATGACGCGTACAACGGCTCGCTGCGCGACATCGTGTTTCCCGCGGCGATCCTGCAACCGCCGATCTTCGATCCCAACGCCGACCCGGCAATCAACTACGGCGCCATTGGCGGCGTGATCGGCCACGAACTCACCCATGGTTTCGACGACCAGGGCCGCAAGATCGACGCCAGCGGCGCGCTGCGCGACTGGTGGACGCCGGCCGACGCCAAGGCATTCGACGAACGCGCCAAGAAACTCGGCGCGCAGTACGACGCGTTCGAACCGCTGCCCGGCGTACATATTAACGGCAACCTCACGATGGGCGAGAACATCGCCGATCTGGGCGGCCTCACCCTTGCACTCGACGCCTACCACGCGTCGCTGCACGGCAAGCCCGCTCCGGTGATCGACGGCTTCACTGGCGACCAGCGCGTCTTCATCGGCTGGGCCCAGGCTTGGCGCGGCAAACTCACCGACGACGCCATCCGCCGCCAGGTCACCAGCGATCCACACTCGCCGCGCAAGTTCCGCGTGAATGGGCCGGTGCACAACATCGATGGGTGGTATCAGGCGTTCGGGGTGCAGCCGGGGGATGCGTTGTATCTGGATCCGAAGGAGCGGGTGCGGATCTGGTGAGAGTATCCGACGACAAGCATGTGAGCTCTGCCGGCTGACTGCAGTGGCTTGAGAAAGCCACGGGAATGCCGGCAAGCCGCCCGGCGCGGCACATTGCTGCGCCTGATCGCCATGACTAGACTGCGGCCATATTCCGGAGGGGGAATGCGTCATGGCTCGTTGGGGTTCGGCTGCCTTCGCGGCGGCCATGTTGCTGCTGGCGTCGTCGGTCCACGCGAACAGTCCGAAGGATCCCATCGAAGCCAGCATGCTGGTGAGTGGAACCGTCGAAGTTCTTCCTGACGGAAAGGTTGGCAGCTACGCGCTGTACAAGGCAGAAAAGCTGCCGCCTGCTGTCCTGGATCTCATAAAGCGCGTCGCGCCGACCTGGAAATTCGAGCTCGGCGAGGCCCATACGACACCGTTTCAGGAAAGGATGTCGCTGCGCATCGTCGCCACCAGCGCCGACGATCGCCACATGACGTTACGCGTTGCCAGCGCCGATTTCAGCGACAAGGACGAGGCGGAAGGTGCGACGATCACGTGGGCACGTCGTGTGCCGCCCGTCTATCCATCGCTTTCTCGCAACAACAACGTCTCCGGCACGGTTTATCTCCTCGTCCGTGTCGGTCAAGACGGCAAAGTCACCGATGTGAGCGCCGAACAAGTCAATCTCGGCGTCTCCGTACCAAGCGCTGCGCGGATGGCCGAATTTCGCGAAGACCTTGCCCACGCTGCCATCAAAGCGTCGAGATACTGGAAGTTCCAACTGCCCACATCGGGCAACCTGGTACAAGCGCCCTATTGGGACGCGCGGATACCCGTGGGCTTCATAATGAGCAGCGGCTCGGAGACGCCGTATGGCGAGTGGGACGTGTACGTGCCGGGTCCCCGTGAGCACATCGCCTGGGCTGAGGATTCTGCGCTAGTCGCAGAAGCGCCCGATGCCATTCCTGACGGCTCGATCCATCTGCTGGGAAGTGGCACACATTTGATTTCACAGACAGCGCCCAACTGAGTTATCGACACACGGAACGCCACTCGCTGGAGTTCCTTTGGGCATCGCCGCTAAGCGCGGTCAGCTCGAACTGGGCTCGTCCACCGAACGCGCGCCTGCATCGACATGAAACGCCGACACCATCGGCGTCGTCATCATCGTCGTCACAATCGCCATCACCAACAGGATGGTGAACATCGCACTGTTGATCACGCCCGCATCGAGGCCAACCTTGATGACGATGAGCTCCATCATGCCGCGCGCATTCATCAGCGAGCCGATGGTAAGGCTGTCGCGCCAGTTCTGACCGGAGAGGCGTGCGCCAGCTGTGCCGCCGATCAATTTGCCGGCCACCGAAACAGCGAGCACGAGCAACAAGGCGATGCCTGCTCCGCCGGTCAGCAGCTTCGAACTGGTGCTCAGTCCGGCCAGCACGAAGAACACCGGCAACAACGCGGCAATGGTGACGCGTTCAACGCGATCGATCAGGTTTTCCAGCAGGCGATCGTCGCGCGGCAGGCAGGCGCCGAACAGGAACGCACCGAATACCGCATGCAGGTTCAGCCATTCGGTGATGGCTGCGCAACCGAAGGCGCCGGCCAGCAGGAAGGCCAGCACCGCGCCGTCGGCATTGCCGTCCGGTGCGTGACGCGCCAGCAGCTTTGCGCATAACGGGCGCAGCACGAACCAGGTCAGCACGAGCAAGGCGGCCAGGCCGATCATGGTGCGCCAGAACGGCGCCCAGTCGCCATGTGCGCTGATCAGCGCCACCACGAAGGCCAACATGATCCAGGCCAGCACGTCGGCCACCGCTGCTGCCGCGATGCCGAGGCGGCCGGGCAGCGACTCGGTGATGCCGCGCTCCTTCACGATGCGCGCCATCACGGGCAATGCGGTGATCGCACACGCCGTGGCAAAGAACAAGGTAAAGCCCAGTCGACTGATGCCTGGCGGCGCATAGTCCACATACAGCCATGGCGCGGCGAGCAAGGCGAGCGCGACAGGAATCACGATGGCCAGCCCGCCGATCCACGCCGCCGGCCGCAGCAAGCCACCCTGCGCACTGGCCGGCACGCGCAACTCCGCCCCTACCACGGTCATGAACAACACCAGGCCCAGCGTGCTGAGGCTCTGCAGGTTGCCGAGGCTGTCGACGGGAAACAGCTGCTGCTGCCACTCCGGTGCGATGGCGCCGAACACGATCGGGCCCAACGCGAGACCTGCCAGCATTTCGCCAACAACTGCCGGCTGGCCGATGCGCCTCGCGAGCGCAGCGATAAGCCGCGACACCACGATGATCACCAGCAGTTGGACGAGCAGCAGCGGATGGCCCATGGATTTCCCGGTGAAATAGAGGGCCGAACGGCCAAGCCCGGAGCTTGCCTTGTATGTGCGGTGACCCGCAACATGCGTCGATCACGTCATCCGCCAGGATGCGCCCACATCGAAGGACGCCCGTCGCATGGCCCACGTACTCATCCCCGTTCCGCATCAGGACTTCGATCCCAGCGAAGTTGCAGTGCCATGGCGCGTACTCATCGAAGCGGGACATCGCGCGACGTTCGCCACGCCCGATGGCCGGGTGGCCAGCGCCGACCCCATCATGTTGAGTGGCGAAGGGCTGGATCCCTGGGGTTTCGTGCCCGGTTTGCGCAAGCTGCGCTTGTTCGGCTTGCTGTTGCGCGCCAATGCCGATGCGCGGCGCGATTACGCGGCGCTTGAGAAGGATGTGGCGTTCAACGCCCCGATCGCCTGGGATGCCATCGATGCCGAACGATTCGACGGCTTGCTGCTGCCGGGTGGACATTGCGCGCGCGGCGTTCGCGAGTATCTGGAAAGCGAGCAGCTGCAGCGCGTGACGGCTGCCTTCTTCACCGCCGACAAACCGGTGGCTGCGATTTGCCACGGCGTCGTACTGGCGGCGCGCAGCCGCGGTGCGGACGGTCGCTCCGTGCTGCATGGGCGGCGCACCACCGCCCTCACCTGGGCGCTGGAAAAATCCGCGTGGTCGCTCACCCGCATCACGCGCTTCTGGGATCCGGACTACTACCGCACCTATCCCGACGGCGCGGGCCAGCCAACGGGTTATATGTCCGTCCAGCAGGAAGTGACGCGTGCGTTGGCCAGCCCCGACGATTTCCTCGACGTACCCAAGGACGCCACCGACCATCAGCGCAAGACCTCCGGCTTGGTACGCGACAGCGACACGGACGACACGCCCGCCTTCGTCGTACGCGATGGCAGCTACGTGTCGTCCCGCTGGCCGGGCGACGTGCACCGGTTCGCCCGCGAATTCGCAGCCCTCCTTGAGACGCAGGCCGAAACGCGCCTTTGAGACGCTTTTCGGAGAGGCGGCACTTGCACTAGCCGAGAGTCGCCGCAGCGACCTCCCCTATGAAAATTTCCTAGCATTTCCTAACTCCGCCCCCATCTTGGAGTTTTCGGGCTTATCCACGGTCAATCCACAATCTGTTGGGTTGACCGACCCGGTGTAGCCCGATATGTTGTGCCTCGTCGGTGCCACTCTCAGACCTACGGTCGGAATGGCTTAATAGGGAACTCCGGTGCAAATCCGGGACTGCCCCGCAGCGGTAAGTGGAAACGAAAGCCCCCATCGCACTGGCCCTCGGCGGCTGGGAAGCGGGGGCAACTAGGCCGGGCCTCACCGCCCATGTCCACGAGTCCGAAGACCTGCCGGCACATCAGGGCCCAACGCCCTGGTGCGTAGTGACGGCTTCCGCGGGGAAGCGCGTCGATGCGCGGGGCTGCTGCCCTGCTGCTCGACCGTCCGCGAAACGTCACCTTTTTTCAGCCCTGCGCGCGGGAGCAGGCGGTTGATGACCAAGCTTGGAGCGAAGTCGCGATGCAACCTATCGATACCACCGGGCGCGAACGTGCAGACGATCGTGCCGACACTGCTTTTTCCACCGACACCGCCGTGGCCGACGCGCCGCGCACGGACGCGCCGTTCGCGCTGACCCCGCCGCACAACCCCGGCCAGATGCGCGTGACCAAGCGCAGCGGCCGCCAGGAAGTGGTGGACGTGAACAAGATCGTCCGCGCCGTCACCCGCAGCAGCGAAGGCCTGCATGGGGTCGATCCCATGCGCGTGGCGCTCAAGACCATCGGCGGCCTGTATGACGGCGCCACCACGCAGGAGCTGGATCAGCTGTCGATCCGCACGGCCGCTGCGCTCACCGCCGAAGAACCCGAATACGGCCAGCTCGCTGCGCGCCTGCTGGGCGCCTTCATCGACAAGGAAGTGAGCGGCCAGGAAATCCAGAGCTTCTCGCAGTCCATAGCGCGCGGCGCGGAGCTGGGCATCCTCAACGAGCGCCTGCGCGACTTCGTGCAGATCAATGCGCGCAAACTCAACGACGCGATCGATCCGCTCGCCACGCGCCGCTTCGAATACTTCGGCCTGCGCACAGTGTACGACCGCTACCTGCTGCGCCATCCGCAGCTGCGCAAGGTGATCGAAACGCCGCAGCATTTCTTCATGCGCATCGCCTGCGCGCTCGGCGGCAACGAGATCGGCGAGACGCTGGAGTTGTATCGCCTGCTCTCCTCGCTGGAATACATCGCCAGCTCGCCGACGCTGTTCAATGCAGGTACGGCGCATGAGCAGCTCAGCTCGTGCTTCCTGCTCGACTCGCCGCTGGATTCGCTTGAATCCATCTACGAGAAGTACGGCGACGTGGCCAAGCTCAGCAAGTTTGCCGGCGGCATTGGCCTGGCCTACTCGCGCGTGCGTTCGCGCGGCTCGCTGATCAAGGGCACCAACGGCCATTCCAACGGCCTGGTGCCGTGGCTGAAGACGCTGGACGCCTCCGTCGCCGCGGTGAACCAGGGCGGCAAGCGCAAGGGCGCGGCCTGCGTGTACCTGGAACCGTGGCACGGCGACATCGAGGAATTCCTCGAGTTGCGCGACAACACGGGCGACGACGCGCGCCGTACGCACAACCTCAACCTGGCCAACTGGATTCCCGACGAATTCATGCGCCGCGTGGAGAACGACGGCGACTGGTCGCTGTTCGATCCCAAGGTGGTGCCGCACTTCGTCGACAGCTGGGGCGAGACCTTCGAGAAGGCTTATCGCGAAGCCGAAGCCGCCGGCCTGGCCGTGAAGACGGTGAAGGCGCGCGAGCTGTACGCCCGCATGCTGCGCACGCTGGCGCAGACCGGCAATGGCTGGAT
Source organism: Dyella sp. 05T440 (assembly GCF_056395965.1). Taxonomy (NCBI): domain Bacteria; kingdom Pseudomonadati; phylum Pseudomonadota; class Gammaproteobacteria; order Lysobacterales; family Rhodanobacteraceae; genus Dyella; species Dyella sp. 05T440. Next base: position 3,074 of record NZ_JBFTKN010000019.1, on the reverse strand, counting down.
GACCTTCAAGGATCGCAGCAACGCCACCAGCAACCAGACGGCGAAGGCGGAAAACGTCATCCACCTGTCGAACCTGTGCACCGAAATCCTGGAAGTCACCAATGCCGACGAAACGGCGGTGTGCAACCTGGGCTCGGTGAACCTGTCGCGCCACGTGGTGGACGGTCAGTTCGATTTCGACAAGCTCGCCGGCACGGTGCGTACGGCTGTGCGTCAGCTCGATCGCGTGATCGACCTGAACTTCTACCCGATCGACACCGCCAAGGTCGCCAACAACAAGTGGCGCCCGGTGGGTCTGGGCGTGATGGGCTTGCAGGACGTGTTCTTCAAGCTGCGCCTGGCGTTCGATTCAGCCGAAGCGCTGGCGCTGTCGACGCGCATCGCGGAAGAGATCTACTTCAACGCGCTGTCGCAGTCGAACGAACTGGCGATGGAGCACGGCGCTCACCCGGGCTTTGCGGAAACGCGCGCAGCCAATGGCGAGCTGCAGTTCGACTACTGGACCAACGCGCAGCCGAACGATGTTGCACGCTGGGATGCACTGCGCGAGTCGATCAAGGCCAAGGGCCTGCGCAATTCGTTGCTGATCGCCATTGCGCCGACCGCGACCATCGCCTCGATTGCCGGCTGCTACGAGTGCATCGAGCCGCAGGTGAGCAACCTGTTCAAGCGCGAGACGCTTTCGGGCGACTTCCTGGTGGTGAACCGCTATCTGGTGGAAGAGCTGAAGACGCTGGGCCTGTGGACGAGCGAAATCCGCGACGCCATCAAGCTGGCGGAAGGCTCGATCCAGGGCATTGCCGCCATTCCGGAACGTCTGCGCCTGATTTATCGCACGGTGTGGGAGCTGCCGCAGAAGGCCCTGATCGACCTGGGTGCCGCGCGCGGCGCGTATATCGACCAGAGCCAGTCGCTGAACCTGTTCATGGAAAATCCGAACATCGGCCAGCTCAGCTCCATGTACATGTACGCATGGAAGTCCGGCATCAAGACCACCTACTACCTGCGCTCGCGTCCGGCGACCAAGATCACCAAGACCACGGTGTCGGCCGCGCCGGTGGCGAAACCCGCACCGGTCGAGGAGCAGGAAGAGGCGACGGCGGCAGTGTTCTGCTCGCTGGAGAATCCGGAGTACTGCGAGGCTTGTCAGTAAGAAGGCGCAACGATGAAGCCCTACCGGAACCTCAGCGGCAAATCCGGGGTCGCCAGCTACGAAGCTGGCAAGGGCTACATCCGGGTTCGTTTCGTAAAGGACGGACTCTACGAATACACCGACGCAACACCCGGGCGCCTGCATGTGAAGAACATGCAGGCGCTCGCCGAGGCGGGCCTTGGCCTGTCCACCTATATCAGCCGCTTCGTGCGCGACCGCTACGCACGCAAGCTGGATTGAGCAGCACGTTTACCGAGGAACACCATGTCGAACATTCTTGATCCAGGCTTTGAACTCACCTTGCGCCCGATGCGCTACCCCGAGTTCTACGAGATGTATCGCAACGCGATCAAGAACACGTGGACGGTGGAGGAAGTGGATTTCTCGCTGGACGTGACCGATCTCAAATCCAAGATGTCCGATGCGGATCGTCACCTGATCCATCGCCTGGTCGCGTTCTTCGCCACCGGCGACACGATCGTGTCGAACAACCTGGTGCTCAACCTGTACCAGCACATCAATGCGCCCGAAGCGCGCATGTATCTGTCGCGTCAGCTGTATGAGGAAGCGCTGCACGTGCAGTTCTACCTCACCTTGCTCGATACCTATATTCCCGACCCGACCGAACGCAACAAGGCGTTCGACGCGATCGAGAACATTCCGTCGATCCGCCAGAAAGGCGAGTTCTGCTTCAAGTGGATCGACTCCATCCAGGGCCTGCAGCGCCTGGAGACGCGTGAGCATCGACGCCAGTTCCTGCTCAACCTGATCTGCTTTGCGGCGTGCATCGAAGGCCTGTTCTTCTATGCAGCGTTTGCCTACGTCTACTTCCTGCGTTCGCGCGGCCTGCTGCATGGCCTTGCCTCGGGCACCAACTGGGTGTTCCGCGACGAGTCTGGCCATATGGCGTTTGCGTTTGACGTGGTACGCACGGTGCGCTCCGAAGAGCCCGAGCTGTTCGACGAGGAGATGCGCGCGCAGGTGGAAGCGATGCTCGAAGAGGCCATCGCCTGCGAAACGCAGTTCGCGGAAGATGTGCTCTCCGGCGGCGTGGCCGGTCTTTCGCCGAAGGAAATGCGCCAGTACCTGGAGTACTGCGCCGACCAGCGCCTCGTGCAGCTGGATATGCCCAAGAAGTACGGCTCGAAGAATCCGTTCGACTTCATGGATCTGCAGGATGTGCAGGAAGTGACCAACTTCTTTGAGCGTCGTGTGTCGGCGTATCAGGTGGGTGTGCAGGGGGATGTGGCGTTTGACATGGCGTTTTGATGGGGCGGTGGGGTTTGTGGTTGGTGCTTCGGCTCGCGTAGGTTGAAATTTGGATCTCGCTTGTTGTCTCGGCGAGACCTGCTTTTTGTTCGTCATCCCGGCGCAGGCCGGAGGCGCTTTTCAACAGCCTCATGGCTGGTCATTCAGGGCCTCGGTCTTCGGTTGCCGCCTTGAGGCCAGGGTGCCGCCTACGCGGCGGGCGTTTCGAACGGCTGCCGCCGCTCGAGTCACTTTTCTCTTGCTGGCCCAAGAGATCCCTCGGGACTAGCTTCGCGTCGAAAGTAACCCAAAGAGAATGGCCTGATAACGCCCGCAGCATGGTGTTGGGATAAGCCCGAGCGCTCGAGGCGCGTGGTTGTGGGACAACCTCCGAGGGTACACAGGGGGTACCTCAAAGCGCTGCGCAACGCGCCCGAATCGCTGAGGACTTAAAGCGGGGCCTCGCTGCGCATCGGCTTTGGGCATCGCTCCGTCCTTTGCCGCGCCTGCCGCTTGTCTGTGGGAGCGCACCCTGTGCGCGACAGCCACGCCTGGGTGTACCGCTCCGTAGGTTTGTCGCGCACAGGGTGCGCTCCCACAGAAGAGCCGATCGGCAAGATTGATCCGCAACCCACGAACCTGCATAACCCTTGTAACCTGCATAACCCTTGTA
>NZ_JBFTKN010000018.1:0-63947 GCF_056395965.1 Dyella sp. 05T440 | reverse complement strand
CTATAGCGCTGTGGCCCCACCCGATCCCATCCCGAACTCGGAAGTGAAACGCAGCTGCGCCGATGGTAGTGTGAATTCTCATGCAAGAGTAGGTCACCGCCAGGGGCTTTATCCCTCAAACGCCTTCCCATCCGGGAAGGCGTTTGTCCTTGCGTGTTTTGAAAATTTCCGCGCTGAAAATCCCCAAAAAACAGCTGTTTTTCTGCGTGGCGTGACTGCGCCCTGGCGAACGAATTGCTCGGGAGCGGAGCTCCGGCGCGGTGCTGCAGCTCTTCGAATAGACGTCCAAATGTCCATCAGGAGCAGTCGACGCACGGGTCACGCAGCCATGGCGCCAAGTTCTTGCCTGCGCCTGAATGAGCACGCGAAGTGGGATGCCGTCTGTCGCACGAATTTGCGATGATCGGACATCATCGGCATTTCGTCGATTCACCTGCTTGCGACCTTCATCAAGGCCGATTCGCTCAACGCCGAGACCATCAAATGGCAGGTGCTGCTGCACCTGGCGTTTGTGGTGTCTGCGCTGGCCTTGGCTTTCATCGATCGCATCATGCAGCCAGGCGAGAAAGCAGGCGCGCACTGACGGCCTCAAGGATCGAACTGCTAGGCTTGGCCCATCAGCCAAGCGCAGCAGGGGCCGGCAGACGTGGAAAAGCGTTACATCCTTGCCCTCGACCAGGGAACGACAAGCTCGCGGGCGATCCTGTTCGATCATTCGGGATCGGTCGTCGGCGTCGCGCAGCGCGAATTCGCCCAGATCTTTCCGCAGCCGGGCTGGGTCGAGCACAACCCGCGCGAGATTCTCACCAGCGTGCTGGTCACCGTGACCGAGTTGCTTGCGAACACGCAGGTGGATCTCGGCGAAGTGGCAGCAATCGGCATCACCAATCAGCGCGAAACCACGGTGGTATGGGACCGGGCGACCGGCCAGCCGATCCATAACGCCATCGTCTGGCAATCGCGCCAGAGCCTGGATATCTGCGAGCAGCTGAAGCAGGCAGGGCACGAACCACTCGTGCGCGAGCGCACCGGTCTGCTGATCGATGCCTATTTCTCGGCGACCAAACTCCGCTGGATCCTCGATCACGTGGAGGGTGCGCAGCAGCGCGCGGAGAAGGGCGAGCTGCTGTTTGGCACCATCGACAGCTGGCTGATCTGGAATCTCAGCGGCGGCACCACGCATGTCACCGACGTGAGCAACGCGGCCCGCACATTGCTTTACGACATTCATCGTCGCCGTTGGGACGACGATCTGCTCGCCATGCTCAATATCCCGCGCGCAATGCTGCCCGAGGTGCGATCAAGCAGTGAGGTCTACGCCCATACGGCGCCGGCCCAGTTCTTCGGTGCGAATGTGCCGATCGCGGGTGTCGCGGGCGATCAGCAGGCAGCGCTGTTCGGGCAAGCCTGCTTCAGTCCCGGCATGGCCAAGAATACTTATGGCACCGGCTGCTTCATGCTGATGAATACCGGCGAGCAGGCCGTATCGTCGACGCATGGCCTGCTCACCACCATCGCCTGGCAGCTGGGCGATCGGGTGCACTATGCGCTGGAGGGCAGCATCTTCGTGGCCGGCTCGGTGATCCAGTGGCTGCGCGACGGCCTGCGCATGCTGGGCAAGGCGTCGGACTCGCAGGCCTATGCGGAGCGTGTGGCATCGAGCGATGGCGTCTACATGGTGCCGGCCTTCGTTGGCCTCGGTGCGCCGTATTGGCGCAGCGACGTGCGCGGAGCGGTATTTGGTTTGAGCCGCGGCACCAGCAAGGAGCATTTTGTGCGCGCCGCGCTGGAATCGATGGCCTACCAGTCGCGCGACGTGCTCACGGCGATGGAAGCGGATGCGGGCATCTTGTTGAAGGAACTGCGCGCCGATGGCGGCGCCATCGCGAACGATTTCATGGCGCAGTTCCAGAGCGACATGCTCGGCGTTCCGGTGCTGCGCCCGCGCGTGCAGGAAACCACGGCGCTTGGCGCGGCCTATCTGGCGGGATTGGCCATCGGCTTCTGGCAGAGCTGCGAGGAGATCGCCAGCCTGTGGCAGGTCGATCGCCGCTTCGAACCGCTGATGCGCGAACCTGAGCGGGATGGCCTCTATCGCGGCTGGCAGGCGGCCGTGAACGCCACCATGGGATTTCGCGTGGGCTGAAAACAGACGAGGCCTCCATGGTGGAGGCCTCGCTGTTGGTTCGTACCGGAACGACGAGTGATCAGCCGATCGCGTAACCGAACTGCTCTTCGAATTCCTTGGAGAACGACGCGTAGTCGAAATGCTGGTTCTGCGTGCCCGGATGCTCCACCTTCAGCGCACCCATCAGCGAAGCCATGCGGCCCACCGTCGGCCAGTCCTTGCCCTTCATGATGCCGAAGATCAGGCCGGCGCGATAAGCGTCGCCACAGCCCGTCGGGTCGATCACCTGGCGTTCCCGGGCCGGCGGAATCTCGTGGATGGTGCCATCGGTGTAGATCTGCGAGCCGCGCGGGCCGAGCGTGACGATATAGGCCTTCACGCGCGAGGCAATCTCCTGGGCGCTCCAGCCCGTGCGCTGCTGCAGCAGCTGCGACTCGTAATCGTTGACGATCACGTAGGTGGCCTTTTCGATCATCGCGCGGAACTCGGCGCCGTCGAACAAGGGCATGGCTTGGCCCGGGTCGAAGATGAACGGCACGCCGCGCGCGGAGAATTCGTCCACGTGCTGCAGCATGGCGTCGCGGCTGTCCGGGGCCACGATGGCGAAGCTGATATCCGGGATGTCGCGCACGTGGTTGGTGTGCGCGCTCAGCATGGCGCCCGGATGGAAGGCGGTGATCTGGTTGTTGTCCAGGTCGGTGGTGATGAAGCACTGCGGCGTGAACTGGTCATCGAACACACGCACGTAATCCATGCGGATGCCGCACTTTTCCATATGGACCTGGTACGGACCAAAATCCTGGCCCACCGTGGCCACCGGCAGCGGGTCGGCGCCCAGCAGCTTCAGGTTATAAGCGATATTGCCCGCGCAACCGCCGAATTCGCGGCGCATGCGCGGCACCAGGAACGACACGTTCAGGATGTGAACCTGGTCGGGCAGGATGTGATTCTTGAACTGATCCTGGAACACCATGATGGTGTCGTAGGCAAGCGATCCACAAATGACGGCTGACATGATGCGAGGATGATCCCTGGCAGATGAAGTGGCAGTCCGGGCGGCGCTTGCGCCTGCCTGGCCCAAAGTTCCCGATCATACCGGGAACTTGACTCAACGGCGATGCTCTCGTGAGCGATTTCCTTCGAGACCGCCTCCGCAAAGTCAGACAAAAGCTACGTAAAAGTCGCATATCACAGCGTAAACAAAGGCTTTCTTAACGAGAATGTCCTTGCGGTCCTGATGCATGCTGACTAGACTGGCCCGCTTACTTTTTAGCCACAGCCGGACCACGGCGGACCCATGTTCAAGAAGTTTCGCGGCTTTTTTTCCAACGATATTTCGATCGACCTAGGCACGGCCAACACCCTTATTTACGTAAGGGGACAGGGCATCGTCCTGAACGAACCATCGGTGGTCGCGATCCGTCAGGACCGTGGCCCGGGTGGTCCGCGCGCGGTCGCCGCCGTCGGCAGCGACGCCAAGAAGATGCTGGGTCGAACCCCGGGCAACATCGCCACGGTGCGTCCGATGAAGGATGGCGTGATCGCCAACTTCTCGATGACCGAGGCCATGCTGCAGCATTTCATCAAGCAGGTTCACAAATCGCGCATGCTCCGTCCGAGCCCGCGCGTGCTGGTCTGCGTGCCCTGCGGCTCTACCCAGGTGGAGCGTCGCGCCATCAAGGAGTCGGCCGAAGGCGCCGGTGCCCGCGACGTGTTCCTGATCGAAGAGCCCATGGCGGCTGCGATCGGCGCCGGCATTCCGGTGCATGAGGCGCGCGGCTCGATGGTGCTGGACATCGGTGGCGGCACCTCCGAAGTGGCGGTGATCTCGCTCAACGGCATCGTCTACTCGCAGTCCGTGCGCGTGGGCGGCGACCGTTTCGACGAGGCCATCATCAACTACGTGCGCCGCAACCACGGCACGCTGATCGGTGAGTCCACGGCCGAGCGCATCAAGCTGGAAATCGGCTGCGCGTTCCCGCAGACGCATGTGAAGGAAATCGAGATCTCGGGCCGTAACCTGGCCGAGGGCGTGCCGCGCATGTTCACGATCAACTCCAACGAGGTGCTGGAAGCGCTGCACGAGCCGCTGTCGGGCATCGTGGCGGCGGTGAAGTCGGCCCTCGAGCAGACCCCGCCGGAACTGTGCTCCGACGTGGCCGAGCGCGGCATCGTGCTCACCGGTGGTGGCGCACTGCTGCGCGATCTGGATCGCCTGATCTCCGAGGAAACCGGCCTGCACGTGCAGGTGGCCGATGAGCCGCTGACCTGCGTGGCCCGTGGCGGTGGCAAGGCGCTGGAGCTGATCGATCAGCACGGCAGCGACTTCTTCGCTCCCGAGTAACCCACACGACAGGGGCGGGTTAGGCCATGGCGCTTGCGCGCGAGGAATCCTCGCCCCTGTTTGCCGGTACCGTCGCCGGTACCCTCAGGCTCATTCTCTATTTAGCGCTGGCCATGGTGCTGATGGTGCTCGACCATCGCAACGGCTGGATCTGGCGCCTGCGCTATGCCACTTCGGTGCTGGTCGAGCCGGTGTACCGGCTGGCCAGCCTGCCGGCGTCCGGCATGCATACGCTCAGCGTGGCCTTTTCCGACCGCAAGATGCTGACCGAGCAGAACCAGCGCCTGCGCGAAGACCTGCTGCTGGCCAACGCCAAGCTCAACCGCATGGCGGCCGTGGCCGAGCAGAACGAGCGCCTCAAGCAATTGCTCGATACCCAGCACAGTCTTGATCTCAACGTGCAGCTGGCCCGCGTGATCAACGTGGACCTGGGCGCCTATCGCCACCGCATGCTGGTCAACGTGGGCTCGCATGACGGGGTGAAGGCGGGCCAGGTAGTGATCGACGCCCACGGCGTGATGGGGCAAGTGGTCGAAGTGATGCCGCGCACCTCGCTGGTGATGCTGGTGACCGATCCCGACCACGCCATTCCCGTGGTGATCGAGCGCACGGGCCTGCGCACTGTGGCTTACGGTACGCGCGATGGCGATCTGTTGAGCCTGCCGAATATTTCGATGGCGTCGGACGTGCACCCGGGCGACAAGCTGCTCTCGTCCGGCCTGGGCGGCCGTTTTCCGCCAGGCTTCCCGGTGGGCGAAATCCGCAGCGTGGAACCGGCGGCATCGGGCCTGTTCCTGGAAGGCCGCGCGCGTCCTGCGGCGGATCTGGATCGCAGCGACAACGTGTTGATCCTGCACGATCTTGCCGAGCCCGCCGGACCGCCGGCACCCGCGGCAGAAGTCGGCCCGCCGGCTGACTTGGCTCCCGCACCGGCACCCGCTGCCAGTGCGGCGCCGCCGCCGCGTGCCAGCACCACGCCGGCGCAGACGCCGCCTTCAACGACGAACCCGCCGGTGCAGCCATGAGCAAACCACGCGTCAGTCTGCTGTGGTTCGTCGGCACCCTGGTGTTCGCCGTGCTCTCCATGCTGATTCCGCTGCCGGCGCCGCTGCAGCCGTTCAAGCCGTATTGGCCGGCCTTGTTCCTGCTGTACTGGGCGCTGGAGTCGGGCGACCGCGTGACGCTGGGCATGGCCTTCATCATCGGCCTGTGCGCGGACCTGCTCGATGGCGTACTGCTGGGTGAGCAGGCCATGCGCTTGTGCGCGCTGGTGTTCATCGCGCTGCGCTTCCGTTCGCGCCTGCGTTTCTTCCCGATGTGGCAGCAGACCCTGGCCGTGCTGGCCTTGTTGCTGAACGACCGCATCTTGCTGCTGATCGTGCGCACGTTTGCAGGTGACGCATTGCCGCCGGCGACGTGGTGGATTTCGCCGTTTGTGGGCGCAGCGTTGTGGCCGTTCCTGTTCCTGCTCATGGACGACCTGCGCATGCGCTTGCGCATCCAGTAGCGCCATGGCCATACGGCGACGCTCCATCAAGGACACGCGTGGCGAAGCCGCGCTGTTCCGCGTGCGCGCGATGGTCGGCTTTGCGCTGATTCTTATCGGGCTTGGCACGCTGGTCGCGCGCTATCAGTACCTGCAGGTGCAGCGTCACGATGAATTCGCGCTGCGCTCGGAAAACAATCGCGTGAAGCCGCGCGCGATTCCGCCGGCGCGTGGCCTGATCTTTGATCGCTCCGGCGTGCTGCTGGCCGACAACGTGCCGGCGTTCCGCCTGGAAGTAGTGCCGGAGCAGGTGAAGGACTTGCCGGCCATGCTGGCCGCCGTGCGCGAGGTCATACCGCTGGACGACGGCGACATCGACGCCTTCAAGAAGCAGCTCAAGCAGAATCGTCGCTTTGACAGCGTGCCGCTGAAACTGCATCTCACCGAAGACGACATTGCCCGTTTCGCCATCAATCGCTGGCGTTTTCCAGGCCTGGACGTGGTGCCTTATTTGACCCGTCGCTACCCGTACGGTCCGTTGTTCGCGCATGTGGTGGGGTATGTGAGCCGCATCGACGCCGATGACATGAACCGGCTTGATCCGGATCGCTACAAAGGTACGAGCCACGTGGGCCGCAGCGGCCTGGAGCGTTCCTACGAGGACATGTTGCACGGCGAGCCCGGTTACGAGTTGGTCGAAGTGAACGCCGACGGCCGCGTGCAGCGTGTACTGGAAACCCACGCACCCACGCCGGGCAAGAATCTTTACCTCAGCATCGATATGCGTGTGCAGAAGGCCGCCAATGACGCCTTCCAGGGTCGGCCGGGTTCGTCGGTGGCGATCGATCCGCGCAATGGCCAGGTGCTGGCGATGGTCAGCGTGCCGAGCTATGACCCGAACCTCTTCGTCAACGGCATCAGCAAGGCCGACTACACCGGCTACATGAATGCCGAAGACAAGCCGCTGCTCAATCGTGCGCTCAAGAGTGCGTACCCGCCGGGTTCGACGGTGAAGCCGTTCCTGGCGTTGGGTGGTCTAGAGCTCGGTGTTCGTCGTCCCGAGGACACGGTGTTGTCGACGGGTGAGTTCTGTATACCGGGGCAGCAGCGTTGTTATCGCGATGACACACGTGGCGGCGATGGCACCGTGAATATGGTGCGCGCCATTCAGAAGTCGACCAACACCTATTTCTATCGCCTCGCTCTGGACATGGGCATTGATCGCCTGGCCGGCTGGATGGGCAGTCTTGGCTTCGGCAAGAAGACGGGCATCGATCTGCTGGGTGAATCCGAAGGCATTCTGCCGTCGCGCGAGTGGAAGGCGACGCGCAGCAAGTTTCCATGGTTCCAAGGCGAAACCATCATTGCCGGCATTGGCCAGGGTTACTGGACCGTCACCGCGCTGCAGCTTGCGCACGCCACGGCAACATTCGCCGGTCATGGCACGCCATACGCGCCGCGCCTGGTCATGGCGACCTCTGCCGTGAAGGAGCGTCCTGTGCCTTTGCCGAATCCGCCTTCCGGTCCGTCGCTCATCCACAAACCGCACGACTGGGACGTCGTGAATCAGGGCATGTTGGCGGTGGTCAACGAAGCCGGCGGTACGGCCAAGGGACAGTTCACTGGCTTTCCTTATTTGGTGGCGGGCAAGAGCGGCACGGCGGAACGCTTTTCTCGTCGCAGCAATGACTACGACACCAACAAGAATTTGGCGTATCTGGCGACACGTCACCGTGCTTGGTTCATCGGCTATACGCCGGCAGAAGCACCGCGCATCGCTGTGGTGGCCATGCTGGAATCGGGCGCCTGGGGCGCTTCCGATGCTGGCCCCATCGTGCGCAAGGTGATGGAGGCATGGCTTGCCTCCACAGGTGGCCCTGTGCCGCCGTCGAATACGCCAGAAGGTGGCCCGGCCCCGCCGTCGAGCGCAGCGGAACTACCTGAAGACACGCCGGTAGCCACGCCTGCCGACCTGTCCGCCATGCCCGCCGAAAGCAGCAGCTCGGCGACGCCCGACGACGGAGGCAACCCGTGATCGACGAATTGCAGGTAAGCCTGGTGAACCTCGTGCGCCGCGTGATGAAGCGGCCGCGCATGGACATCCCGCTCGCCCTGGGCCTGATCACGCTGGCCGGCGTGGGACTCGTCACGCTGTACAGCGCCAGTGGCGGCAATATGGCGATGATCGGCGGGCAGGCGGCGCGCTTTGCCATGGGCGGTGTGCTGGTGATGCTGATCTCGCGCATTCCGCCGCAGACCTTGCGCACGTGGACGCCGTGGCTGTTCGCCGGCAGCGTGTTCCTGCTGCTGGTGGTCGCCGGCATCGGCGAGGTCCGCAGCGGATCCAAGCGCTGGCTCAACCTGGGCATCATGTCGTTCCAGCCGTCCGAATTGCTCAAGCTCACCATGCCGATGATGGTGGCCTGGTACCTGCATCCGCGGCAGCTGCCGCCGAGCTGGAAGGACATCGTGGTGGTCGGCATCCTGATCGCGATCCCGGCCGGATTGATTGCGGAACAGCCCGATCTCGGCACCGCCTTGCTGGTGTCGGCCGCCGGCGCGTTCGCGCTGTTCCTGTCGGGCATGCGCTGGTGGAAGATCGGCAGCCTGCTGGCTGTGGTCGGCGGCATGATTCCAGTGGCCTGGCATTTCCTGCACGAATACCAGCGCAATCGCGTACGCACGCTGCTCGATCCCGAGTCCGATCCGCTCGGCAACGGCTGGCACATCATCCAGTCGCAGATTGCGGTGGGTTCGGGCGGCGTGGTCGGCAAGGGCTGGCAGCACGGCACGCAGTCGCGCCTGGATTTTCTGCCCGAACACACCACCGACTTCATCTTCGCCGTGTTCTCCGAGGAGTTTGGACTGGTTGGCGTGATCGGCGTGATGCTGCTGTATGCCTTCATCATCGGCCGCTGCCTGTGGATTGCGATGGAAGCGCGCGACACCTATTCGCGGCTGCTGGCCGGCGCCATCGGCATGAGCTTCTTCGTGTATGTGTTCGTCAACGGCGGCATGGTGGCCGGCATGTTGCCGGTGGTGGGTGTGCCGATGCCGCTGATCAGTTACGGCGGTACGTCGGCGGTGTCGCTGCTGACGGGCTTTGGCGTGCTGATGTCGATTTATGCGAATCGGAAGATTCATCGGTAGAGGCACAACCAGTCGCGCACAGGGTGCGCTCCCACAGTATGGGTCCCCTTTGTGGGAGCGCACCCTGTGCGCGACCGGTTGTCGCGAAAACGCCTGTTTTCTCCGCATCGCATGCTAGGCTTCGTCCGTAGCCGTTTTCGACAGCGAAGTCATACATGCCCTCGATTCCCGCGTCGCTCCCGACTCGTCGCCTTATCGCCACGCTGGGCCTGTTTTTCGCCGCGGCATGCACGCCGGTCTTCGCGCAAACCCATCCTGGTCAGGATCAGCTGGTCAGCGAAGTCGCCCGCGATACGGGCAAGAGCAGCGCCTCGCTCAATGCCTTGCTGGATGGCGCGAAAAAGCAGCAGAGCATCCTCGATGCGATCAGCCGTCCGGCCGAAGCCAAGCCGTGGAAAGATTACCGGCCGATCTTCCTCACGCCCCAGCGCATCAACGACGGCATCGCGTTCTATCGCGAGCATCGCGCCCTGCTGGACAGTATCGGCAAGCAGTATGGCGTGCCGCCCGAGTACATCGTGGCGATCGTCGGCGTGGAAACCTCGTACGGCCGCATCACCGGCAAATACAAGGTGCTCGATGCGCTGGTGACGCTGGGGCTGTATTACCCGCCGCGTGCCACGTATTTCCGCCAGCAGCTGAAGGTGCTGCTGGAATTGCCGGAGAACCACCTGGCCGGTCCCGTCGATACGCTTACCGGATCGTACGCGGGCGCGCAGGGCTGGGGGCAGTTCATGCCCGAAAGCATCCGCGACTTCGGCGTGGACGCCGATGGCGATGGCCGCATCGATCTGAAGAACTCGCTGCCCGATATCTTCGCCAGCGTCGCCAATTACTTCGCCAAGCACGGCTGGCAGACCGGTGGCCTGGTGGCCGCGCCTGCCCGGGCCGATGGCGCCGCCAAGCCCATAGCCGTCAAGGACTCCAAACCGCAATGGCCGCTCGAGCAGCTCGAAGCGTGGGGCTACGCGCCCGTGCAGTCGCTCAATCCTGGGCAGCCCACCAGCCTGCAGTCGCTGCAGGGCGCGGATGGCATGGAGTACTGGTACACCTTCCAGAATTTCTACGTGATCACCACCTACAACCGCAGTCCGCTCTACGCGCTGGCGGTGCACCAGCTGGCGCAGGCGATTGCCGAGGGGGCCAACGGCCAGGGGAACACCGGGATGGATGCCACGCAATGACCTGGCGGCTTGCGCTGCCACTTCTGTTGATGGCGCTGCTGGCCGGTTGCAGTGGCGGCAAAACCCGTCCCTCTTCGAGTCAAGCCGGCGGGTCGTCGCGTGGGCCTTACTCGTCGGGTAGCAGCGGCGGCTCGTCCTCGTCGTCGCGCGGCGGCGTCAATGACGACACCAGCCGCCCGCAGAGCAGCCGTTATCGCGACGACACCGACAGCGTGCCCCAAGGCCCGCCGCCGGAAGTGATCGCCAAGCTGCCCGAGCCCGTACCGAAAGTGGAGCCGCGCGCCCTGTACGGCAACAAGTCGCCATACACCGTGCTTGGCCAGAGCTACAACGTGCTGGCTTCGCCCAACGGCTATGTGGAGCGTGGCATTGCCTCGTTCTACGGCAACAAATTCCACGGGTACAAGACCTCGAGTCTCGAGGACTACGACATGTACCAGTTCAGCGCTGCGCACAAGACGCTGCCGATCCCCAGCTATGCGCGCGTGACGAATCTGGAGAACGGCAAGAGCGTGATCGTGCGCATCAACGATCGCGGCCCGTTCCACGAGAACCGCGTGATCGATCTGTCCTATGCGGCTGCTGTGCGCATCGGCGTATGGCCCAAGGGCACGGGGCTGGTGGAAGTGCGCGCGATCGATCCCTCGCAGCCGCTGACCGCCCAGGCCTTGCCGCCGCCACCGCCGCCGCCCAAACCTGCCAGCCCCGGGCCAGGTATTTTTCTGCAGGTGGGCGCATTCTCCGACGTGGTCAACGCCGAGCGCGTCGCGCAGCAGCTGCGATCGGCGAATTTTGCGCCGGTACAGGTGGTGGATGCGCAAATCAACGGCCGCAGTATCCGCCGCGTGCGGGTCGGCCCGCTCGCCAGCGTCGACCAGGCCGACGATGTGACCACGCGAATCGAAGGCATGGGGCTGCCCCGGCCGCAGGTCGCGGTAGACTGACGTATTGAAATTCTTGCGGCGCTTCGGCGTCGCGATAGCCATTGGACCGAATCGAACGATGAACCTGATCCGCCGTACCCTCTCCTCGCTTGCCGTGGCCGCCCTGGTCGTTGGCACGGCCGTTGCCCAGCAGACCCCGCCCAAGCCCGTCCCGGTGCCGCGCCCGGTGATGCCTGAGGCCCCGGTGCCTCCGCCGCCGGATGTGGATGGCAAGAGCTGGGTGCTGATGGATTACGCCACTGGCCAGGTGCTCGCCTCGAAGGAGCCGGACCTGCGCGTGGAGCCGGCCTCGATCACCAAGATCATGACCGACTATGTGGTGTCTGCCGAAGTCGCCAACGGCAAGGTCCACATGAACGACCCGGTCACCATCAGCGAGAACGCGTGGCGCGGCGGCGGTGCGGGCACCGACGGCTCCACCAGCTTCCTCAAGCTCAACAGCCAGGTGCCGCTGAAGGACCTGCTGTACGGCCTGATCATCCAGTCCGGCAACGACGCCGCCATTGCGCTGGCCGAACACACGGCCGGGTCGGAACAGGCGTTCTCCGGCCTGATGAACGGTTATGCCAAGCAGCTGGGCATGACCAACACGAACTTCCAGAATGCTTCGGGTTATCCGATCGCCAACCATTACTCGACGGCACGCGATATCGCGATTCTTTCGCGCGCGCTGATCCACGACTTCCCCGAGGACTATGCGATCTCGGCGATCAAGGATTTCGAGTGGAACGGCATCAAGCAGCACAACCGCAACCTGCTGCTGTGGCGTGACCCGACCGTCGATGGCATCAAGACCGGCCACACGGCTGCCGCGGGTTTCTGCCTCGCCGCCTCGGCCAAGCAGGGCGATTCGCGCATGATCGCCATCGTGATGGGCTCGACCAACGAGAAGACCCGTGCAGACGCGGCCATGGCGCTGCTCAGCTACGGTTTCCGTTTCTATGAGACGCACAAGCTGTATGACGGCGGCAAGCCGCTGGCCACGCCGCGTCTGTGGAAGGGGCAGTCCAACCAGCTGCCGCTGGGCGTGAGCGACAACGTGCTGGTCACCGTCAAGCGCGGCGACTACGACAAGCTGCAGGCCACGCTGGACGTGCCGGCGACGCTGGTGGCACCGTTCACCAAGGGCCAGCAGGTCGGTACGCTGCGCGTCACGCTCGATGGCCAGCCGGTGCAGAACGTGCCCCTGGTGGCGCTGGCCGATGCACCGCAGGCCGGCTTCTTCGGCCGCCTGTGGGACAGCATCATGCTGTGGTTCCATAGCGACAAGAAGCCTGACGAAAAGAAGTGAGGGAGGTGGCACTGATGCGCGATATCGACTCCATCGAGGCCCAAGAGGGCCAGGGCTTCCAGTTCCCCGGCGAATTCGAGATCACCGCCATGGGCAACGCCAGTGCGGATCTGCAGGCCCGCGTGCCGCAGATCCTCGAAGGCATCGGCGTGCACGTGCTGCATGAGACGGTCAAGCACCGTCACTCGCGCGAGGGCAACTTCATCTCGGTGACGGTGAGCTTCCGCGCCGAGTCGCGCGAGCAGTACGACGAGGCGCACGCCTCGCTGCGGGCCGATCCGGATATCCGTTACACGCTGTAACGCCGGTTCGAGACGCCCAAGCCTGGCGGGCCGCCACGCCCGCCGGCTTTCAGTGACTTCCAGCCCTTGCAAGGGTGGTCTCACGACCGCAGATAATCACTTCCGTCCCCAGGCCATTCCCCATGTCCCTGCCGCTCAAAGTTCGTCGTCTCGGTCGCCAGCCCTACGAGGCGACCTGGGAGGCGATGAGCCAATTCACCAACAACCGGGGGCCTGACACCCCGGACGAACTGTGGCTGCTGGAACACGATCCGGTGTTCACGCTCGGCCAGGCCGGCAAGACCGAACACGTGCTGGCACCGGGCGATATCCCGGTCATCCATGTGGATCGCGGCGGCCAGGTGACTTATCACGGCCCGGGCCAGATCGTGGCTTATCCGATGATCGACCTTCGTCGCGTCGGGGTCAGCGTGCGCGAGCTGGTCAACAAGATCGAGCAGGCCATCATCGACACCATGGGCCACTGGAACATCGGCGCCGAGCGCCTCGAAGGTGCTCCGGGCGTCTACGTGGCAGGCGCCAAGGTGGCGGCGCTGGGCCTGCGCGTGCGGCGGGGCTGCAGCTTCCACGGCCTGGCCTTCAACGTGAACATGGATCTTGAGCCGTATCACCGCATCAATCCGTGCGGTTACAAGGACTTGGCGGTCACGCAAGTGCTAGACTTGGGTGGTCCGTCGCGCCTTTCGGACGTCGAGGACGCCCTGGTGGAGGAGTTCTGCCACCAGTTCGGATTCGTCGCCGAGGCGGCGCCCCCCATACTCCCTGAACTACCCGCTCGCGTAGCGGTCTGAGCTGGCCTACATGAGCGAAATCTCCACTTCCAAAGTTATCCCGATCAGCGTTGTCGGCACCACCGGTGTCGAGAAGCAATTGGGCAACGACAAGATCGGGCTCAACCGCGCCGGCTTCGACACGACCGTGCCGACGCTGCGCAAGCCGAGCTGGATCCGCGTGCGCCTGCCGCAGGGCAACGCCGTGCAGCAGCTGAAATCGCGCCTGCGCGAGAACTCGCTGGTGACAGTGTGCGAGGAAGCCTCGTGCCCGAACATCCACGAGTGCTTCAGCAAGGGCACCGCCACCTTCATGATCCTCGGCGAGGTCTGCACCCGCCGTTGCTCGTTCTGCGACGTGGCGCATGGCCGTCCGGCCGCACCCGATCCGCTGGAACCGGCGCGCCTGGCCGAGACCATCCGCGACATGCGCCTGAAGTACGTGGTGATCACCTCGGTGGATCGCGACGACCTGCGCGACGGCGGCGCCGAGCATTTCGCCGCGTGCATCCGCGCGACGCGTCATGCGGCGCCGGACATCAAGATCGAAATCCTCACGCCCGACTTCCGCGGCAAGGGCCGCATGGAGCGCGCGCTGGAAGTGCTGAAGGACTTCCCGCCGGACGTGTTCAACCACAACCTGGAAACCGTGCCGCACCTCTATCGCGAAGTGCGTCCGGGCGCGGACTACCAGTGGTCGCTGGACCTGCTCAAGCGCTTCAAGGCGCAGCATCCGGAGGTGCCGACCAAGTCCGGCATCATGCTGGGCCTGGGCGAGACGATGGAGCAGGTGCTGGAGACCATGCGTGATCTGCGTGCGCACGATGTGGACATGATCACCATCGGCCAGTACCTGCAGCCCACGCCGCATCACCACCCGGTGGTCCGTTACTGGACGCCGGATGAGTTCAACGAACTGCGCGAAGCCGGCGAAGCGATGGGTTTCCATCACGTCGCGTCCGGTCCGCTGGTGCGTTCGTCCTACCACGCTGACCTGCAGGCTCACGCCGCAGGTGTCACCGAGCACGCCTGAGAGCTTCCCGAGACCCTATGAAACTGCGCCCCTCGCTTGCCCTGTTGCTTGCCCTTGCCGTCACCGGCGTCGGTGTCCACGCGCAGTCCGCTGCCGATCTCGCCGGTGACAACGCGCCGCGCAAGTTCTCCACGCTGCCGCTCAAGCCTTCCGTCACGCAGGCACAGGCGGCGCAGCTTTCCGCCCGCTTCCTCACGCGCTTCCATTACGACGCGAAGCCGCTCGACGATGCGATGTCGCAGAAGATCTACAAGGCCTATGTCGACAGCCTCGACGGCGAGAAGGTGTTCTTCACCCAGGCCGACCTGGCCAAGTTCGCGCCGCTGAAAACGCAGATGGACGATGCCATCTGGAACCAGGACCTGACCGGTCCGTTCTCGATGTTCAACCTGTACATCACGCGTGCGATCGAGCGCATGACCTATGCGCGCGGCCTGCTCAAGCAGGGCTTCGACCTGAGCACCAACGAGAGCTACAACTACGACCGCAAGAAGGCCGAGTGGCCCAAGGACCAGGGCGAGCTCGACACCTTGTGGCGCGAGCGCACCATGAACGACTGGTTGCGCCTGAAGCTTGCCGGCAAGACCGACGACGACATCCGCAAGACGCTGGACAAGCGCTACGCCGGCTACATCGACCGCGTGAAGCAGCTCGATGGCGAGGACGCGTTCCAGTCCTTCATGAACTCCTATGCCGAGTCCACCGATCCGCACACCGATTACCTCGGCCCCCGTGCGGCGGAAAACTTCGACATCTCCATGAAGCTGTCGCTGGAAGGCATCGGCGCCGTGCTGCAGACGCGCGACGAGTACACCGCGATCCGCGAGATCGTGCCGGCCGGCCCGGCCGCCAAGTCGGGCAAGGTGCACGTGGGCGACCGCGTGGTCGCCGTCGGCGAAGGCACCAGCGGCCCGATGGTCGACGTGATCGGCTGGCGCGTGGATGACGTGGTCAAGCGCATCCGCGGCAAGAAGGACACCACCGTGCGCCTGGAGATTCTCCCGGCCGATGCGGGCGTGGACGGCAAGCACGAGCTGGTCAGCATGGTTCGCCAGAAGGTGAGCATCGAAGAGCAGGCTGCCAAGAAGAAGGTCATCGAGATCAAGGACGCCGGCGTCACGCGCAAGATCGGCGTGATCGACCTGCCGAGCTTCTATTCCGATTTCGGCGCGCGCCGCGAAGGCGACAAGGATTTCAAGAGCGCCACCCGTGACGTGGCCAAGCTGCTCGGCGAGCTCAAGGCCGAGGGCGTGGAAGGCGTGGTGATGGATCTGCGCAACAACGGCGGCGGTTCGCTGGCCGAAGCCAACGAGCTCACCGGTCTGTTCATCGACCAGGGCCCGGTGGTGCAGGTGCGCGATGCGCGCGGCGAAGTGCAGGTGCAGGGCGACGACGAGCCGGGGATGTCCTGGAGCGGTCCGATGGCCGTGCTGGTCAACCGTGGTTCGGCCTCGGCCTCGGAGATTTTTGCCGCGGCGATCCAGGACTACGGCCGTGGCCTGATCATCGGCCAGCCGACCTTCGGCAAGGGCACCGTGCAGAACCTGGTGGACCTGGACCGCTTCACCCGCAACAACAGCGAGAAGCCGCAGTTCGGCGAGCTGAAGATGACCATCCAGGAATTCTTCCGCATCAATGGCGGCTCCACCCAGCTGAAGGGCGTGACGCCGGACATCCAGTTCCCCAAGAACGGCGACGAGAAGGACTTCGGCGAGTCGACCTACGACAACGCGCTGCCGTGGACGCAGATCGCGCCGGCCGACTACAAGCCGGTTGCCGACCTCAAGGCGTACTTGAACCAGCTGCAGACCAGGCACGACGCGCGCACCGCCAAGTCGCCGGGCTGGAAGCTGATGCTCGACGAGCTGGCGCAGTACCGCAAAATGCGCGACAAGACCACCATCTCGCTCAACTTCGCCCAGCGCGAAACCGAGCGTAAGGATCTGGACGCCATCCAGGCCGATTTCCGCGCCCGCCACAAGGCGATCGACGGCAATGCGGCTGATGATGACGACACCCTGGCGGTGGACGATGGCCTCAACGCCAACGAGCGCAGCCTCAAGAGCGAACTGAAGCAGGAGAAGGACGCCAAGAAGGCAGCCGATCCGCAGCTCGACGAAACCGCGCACATCCTGTTCGACGCGGCTGGCCTGATCAAGGGCGATGCGAAGCTGGCGGCGGAAGTGCTGCCGTATGGTGGCAAGTACTCGAATATGAGTGCCACCACGGCCGCCGCGGCGCCGGGGAAGGCGCAGCCGCAGCAGGGGCCCGCGGCGCACTGACGGGTTTGAGATTGATGAAGAAAAGGCGGCCAACGGCCGCCTTTTCTTTTGGAGGTTTCAGTCGCCTCATGTCGGAAGCTCTTTGTAGGAGCGCACTTGTGCGCGACCGCAGAGCTGCGATGTACCGCTCCGTCAGGTGGTCGCGCACAAGTGCGCTCCTACAAGGGAGGTGTCCGGCCCAACGTTTGCGCGAGCCCATCTCTTGTAGGAGCGCACCTTGTGCGCTCCTACAAGGGAGACGAAGGCCGAAGCGTTCGCGCTGGCTACTTCGCCTTCTTCTCCGCCTGCTCCTTCTTCCACTGCTGGTAATCCGCGAAATGCGGCATCTCGCGCAGCAGCTTGCTGCGGGGATCGATGATCACCAGCGCGCCGGCAGGTGCGGCAATGCTGGCGTTGCCGCCATTCATGGGGACGGTCAGCAGCTTGTCGCCCACTTGCACATCGACGGGCATCGGAAACGGCTTGTCGTGCGGCACCTGCCAGTGCAGCGTGAGCATGTTGCCTTCCTGACGCGTCTCCAGCTTCGGCAGCGCGGCTTCGCGCAGATACACATCGAAGAACCAGTTGAGATCGCGGCCGCTGACCTGGTTCACGATCTCGATGTAGTCGTGCGTGGTGGCGTAGTGCGGCGTGAAATTGCCGGGCTTGGGATCGGGGCGTCCGTACACGAGCCGGCGAATACTTTCGAAAAACGCCTCGTCGCCAATCATCTGCCGCAAGGTGTGCAGCATCAGCGAGCCCTTGTTGTAGATGTCGTTGCCCGGGCCTTGCTTGGCGTTGTACACGTCCTCCTCGTACTGACTGTGGCCAGCAACGATGGGATAGGCGTTCTTCACCAGGCTGCGTTCGTTCTGCAGCATCGAGAAATACGGCATGTCGCCAAAGAGGTACTGGCCGAACAGCGGCTGCATATACGTGCCGAATCCTTCATGCAGCCACATGTCGTCCCAGTCGGCGTTGGTCAGCTGGTTGCCGAACCACTCATGCGAGAACTCGTGCTGCAGCAGCCAGTCGAAGCTGTACTCGCTGCGCGGATAGCCGTTGCCGTAGGCGTTGATGGTCTGGTGTTCCATCCCCAAGTGCGGCGTTTCCACCACGCCCATCTTCTCGTCGCCAAACGGATAGGGCCCGATCTCCCGCTCGAAGAAGTCGAGCATGCGCGGGAACTCGGCGAACAGCTGTTTGGCTTGCGCCTCATGGCCGCGCAGGTACCACATCTGCATCGGGATGGTGTTGCCGTAGCGGCTGCGGTAATCGCCTTTCAACACATCGAACGGACCGATGTTGAGCGAGAGGGCATAGGTGGTCGGATGTTTTGCGCGCCAGTGATAGGTGTGCGTGTCGCCATGCTCCTTGATGTCGACCAGCACGCCATTGCCTGGCGCGGCCAGCGCTTTTGGCACGGTGACATAGGTATCCACCAGGTCGGGTTTGCCCTGCGGATGATCGATGCACGGCCAGAACAGATCGCAGCCTTCGCCTTCTACGGCCGTGGCTATCCACGGTTGGCCGTCGTCGGTGTGGCTCCATACAAAGCCGCCGTCCCACGGCGCCTTCTTGGCTACGTGCGGTTTGCCGCCGTAGCGGATATCGATGACGACCTTCTCGCCCTTGGCGAGCGGCTTGGGCAGTGCAATGCGCAGGCGGCCATCGGGATTGCTCCACTTGTCGTTGGCCAACGCCTTGTCGTTGACGGATAGCTTCGAAATGGCGAGATGCGGATCGAGATCGAGCAGCAGGGTGTCGGTTGCTTCGCGCGCCCTGAAGCTGAGGCGCGCGTCGGCATCGATGCTCTGCTGCGCGATATCCACGGTGAAGTGCAGCTCGGCGTGATCAAAGTTCACGCGCTGCTGCTCGGCGGGCATTTGACCGCCGGAGCGTAGCGTTTGTTCGGTGAGTGGGGGCTGTTCGGATGGCTTCGCGTCTTCGGCGTGGGTGGCCGCGCAAAGCGCGAGGCAGAGAGCGAGTGTCAGAGGGCGCAGACGCGTCATGGGGAAGCCTTGTGGTGAGCTCGGCGGAGGATGCCAGTGGATCGGAGCGATGTCACCGAGCCGGATCAAGAGCCATGCGCACGCCCACCCTGTGGGAGCGCACCCTGTGCGCGACCGCGGCGCACCATCGGTCTCTCATTCCAGGATTTTTTTCGGGGCGATGACCGCTCGCACGGGCAGCATCACCGCCGCGTCGCGCACAGGGTGCGCTCCCACAGAGGGGTTCCCCGGAGGCGCACAAAAAAAGGCGACGCAGTGCGTCGCCTTCTTGGTGTCGATATCGGTACCGACTCAGCGCTTGTAGCGTTGCTGCAGGAATGCAAAGAACGCACGCAATCCGAGCGCCTCACCACCACGCGGCCGACCGGGGCGGTCGCCGTCGTTCCACGCATAAGTATCCAGATGCAGCCACGGCGTGGTCTCGGGAACGAAGCGCTCCAGATACAGTGCCGCAGTGATCGCGCCAGCGTGGCGCGACGCGCCGGAGTTGGCGATATCGGCGATGTAGGACTCCAGCATCTTGCGATACGGGCGCCACAGCGGTAGGCGCCACAGCGGATCGTTCACGGCGCGGCCGGCGGCGATCACGCTGTCGGCGGCGTCATCGTTGTTGGCGAACAGCGCCGGTACGTCGGGGCCGAGCGCGATGCGTGCGGCGCCGGTGAGGGTGGCGTAGTCGATGATCAGATCCGGCTTCTGCTCGCCCGCATAGGTGAGCGCGTCGCACAGCACCAGGCGGCCTTCGGCGTCGGTGTTGTCCACTTCCACGGTGATGCCGGCGCGCGTGGTGATGACTTCGCCCGGACGCATCGCCGCGCCCGACACCGCGTTTTCCACGGCGGGAATCAGCAGCTGCAGGCGCACCGGCAGCTTCGCCTGCATGATCAGGCCGGCAAGTGCGATTGCGTGGGCGGCGCCGCCCATGTCCTTCTTCATCCAGCGCATGCCGTCGGCGGGCTTCAGATCCAGGCCGCCGGTATCGAAGCACACGCCCTTGCCGACCACGGCGATCTTCGGATCGCTGCTCTTGCCCCAGTTGAGTTCGATCAGTCGCGGCGAGCGATGGCTGGCGCGGCCCACGGCGTGGATGGTGGGGAAGTTGGCGGTCAGCAATTCATCGCCCACCCATTCGCGCACCTTGGCCTTGTGCGTCTTGCCCAGCTGCTTCACGGCGTCCGCGAGGTGCTTGGGCCCCATGTCCTCGGTCGGCGTATTGACCAGGTCGCGCACCAGGGTGGTGGCCTCGGCCAGCGGCTGCAGCGTGGCGAGGTCCGCGGCGGCGATGGCGAGCTTGGCCGGCGCGCGGCGCGCCTTGCGGTAGCGGGTGAATTCGTAGGCGCCCAGGGCCCAGCCGAGCGCGGCCTGCAAGGTGTCCTTGAGCACACCCTCGCTGGCGAGGTGATAGGTGGCTTCCGGCAGCGTGCGGGGCAGCGCACCGAGCGCGCTTAGCGCATCACTGGCGTCGACGCCCACTAGCACGCGCACCAGCTTGCCGCTCTCATCGGCGATCAGCGCAAACGTGCCGGGCGCGGCCTCGAACCCCGAGTCGGCCACCCAGCGGCGCTGCGCGGCGCTGAGGCGGCGTTTAGTGGCGGCAAAATGCGGGGTGTCGGTGGTCTCGATGGCGATGCTCTGGCGCTCGCCGGCTTTGCGTTCGATCAGGACGGACATGGAATTCCTTGCGCGGCGGCTGTGCGGGCGCGGTGGGCTTTTGGTGATGGTTAATGATGCGCGCTTTTGGGAGCTGGGGCGAGACGGTATTTGGGTGGGAGCCTGGCTTCCCCGCCTGGCGCCTACCTCTGTGGGAGCGCACCTTGTGCGCGACGGCCACGCTGGGGTGTGACGCTCCGTAGGCTTGTCGCGCACAGGGTGCGCTCCCACAGAGAAGGCGGTCGCGCGGCATGGGCTTGCCACACCCCCTGTGCGCGACGACCACGCTGGGGTGTGCTGCTCCGTAGGCTTGTCGCGCACAGGGTGCGCTCCCACAGAAAAGGCGGTCGCGCCGCATGGGGCTCCCACACCCTTGTAGGAGCGCACTTGTGCGCGACCAGCCAACGGAGCGGTACACCCCAGCGTGACGGTCGCGCACAAGTGCGCTCCTACAAGGGTGCGCTACGGGAGAGTCGCGACGCCTCGCTACTGACCCTGCGCTTCCAGCCAATCCACCAGCGCGCTCATATCGCGCAGGTCGAGGTCAGGTGCGGTGCCGAGGAGGCCGGGCCAGGGATGGCCGTGGCGGTTGATCCACGCGGTGCGCAGGCCCGCATCGCGGGCGCCGACGACGTCCAGTTCCGGATCATCGCCAACGTGGAGGATTTCTTCAGGCCGCAGCCCGAGGTGCTCGGCGGCAGCCACAAAAATACGTGCATCGGGTTTGGCGATGCCGGTATCGCGGGCGCAGATGTGGTGCGCGAAGTGTTCGCGAATGCCGATGCGATCGAGGTCGGCGTTGCCGTTGGTGAGGCTGACCACCGGCCAGCGTCCAGCGAGGCGCTGGAGGGCGGGCAGGCTGTCGGGATAGAGCTCGACGCTGTTGCGCGCGGAGAAATAAACCTCCCACAGCGTTTCCAGCGGTGCCTCGTCGATGCCGCAGGCGGTGAAGGCCCGTTGCATGGTGATGTGGCGTTGCGCGGTGAAGTCGTGGGCCAGGTCGGTGCGCTCGGCGGCGACCTCGGCACGCAGCGCGCGCATGGCCGGGATGGGCCATGCGCGCGCGACGTCGGGATAGTGCTGGCGCAGGTACGCATCCAGATCGCGGTCCGCGCGCTCCAGGGCCGGCAGTACCGGCCACAAGGTGTCGTCCAGGTCGAGCGTCAGGGCGCGGATGCGCACGTGCGGTGCGATCAGTTGCCGCTGACCTTCAGCACCTGGTCAATCTTCACGTTGTCGCTGGACAGGTCGTTCCACTTCTTGAGATCGGCCACCGACACCGAGTACTTCTTGGCGATCACGCCCAGCGTGTCGCCCTTGGAGACGGTGTAGGTCTGGCCGGTAGCGCCACCCTTTTCAGCCGTCGGCGAGGTTACGGCAGCGGCCGTCGGTGCGGTCGGCGCGGTCACCGGCGTTGCCGTCGGGATCGGATCGGCGACCACGTCCATCTTGATGCCGTTCTCGGCAAGCAGCTTCTCGCGGCGGGTCTTGTCGTTCTGGGCCAGCTGCGGTGCATCGGTGTACGGGACCAGCTGGTGCGAGCGAGCCAGCGCACGCACTTCGTCGGTGTGCAGGAATTCCATGAAGGCAGTGATCTGCGCAGCCTTCGGGCTTTCCTTGTTGGTGACCAGATACAGCGGGGTGTACAGCACGTAGCTGCCATCGGTGACGGTGGACAGGCTGGGACGCACGCCGTCCACGCTGACCATCTTCACCTTGCTGTTGCTGGCCACGCCCGAGAGGGTCGTCACGCCCAGCGCATTCGGGTCGAGCGTCACGGCTTCTTCCAGCTTGGCTGTGTTGACGTACAGACGCGGTGCGGCCACCGGCTGGTTGCCGCGACCGAAGATCAGGCGACGCAGGCTGTATTCCACGCCGTCACCCGGGCTGGCCACGGCATACAGGTTGATCGGCGCGTCCTTGCCGCCCACGTCCTTCCAGTTGGTGATCTTGCCGAAGTAGATGTCGTGCAGCTGCTTGACGGTGAGGTTGCCCGTGCCGTTCGACGGATGGGTGATCATCACCAGCGCGTCAAACGCGACCGGCGTGAACACCAGGTCGGTCTCGGTGCCGCCGGCGCTGTTGCGCGCGCTGCCGGCGATGTCGGCCAGGCCGTGTGCCACGGCGTCCAGGCCCGAGGCGGTGTTGAACGGCTGGATCTCGATGCGGCCCTTGCCGCTCTTTTCCCAGGCCTTGCTCACGTCTTCCACCACGCCACGGGCGGTGGCGTAGTCGCCGCGCCACACGAGTGCCGGTGCGGTCGGGGTGGACGGCTTCTTGGTGGTCTTGGTGGTCTTGGCGGCCGCGAGGGCGCCGGTGGTTGCGAATGCGGTAAGCATCGCAACGATGAGCAGGCGGGAAATGCGTGATGACATGGCGGTGGGGAACCTCGAATGATGATGATGGTTCGCAGGCCGCCTTAGCTGGGCGTGCGTGCAAGAAAGGTGTAACTCGGCTATTTCAGCCAGCCTGCGGGCAAACCGCAAGCGAATTCCTGCCCTTGCATCATGGAAAAACGCGACGACGGACACGCATCGCCAGTCGCGTTTATCCCCCGTTCCCGCATGTCACGACAAAGCGGCCTGTCGCAGCTCCATTGCGACATGAGCCGCCTTGTCGCGGCGGGGAGTGACATCAACGGATATCTACGTAGCGCACGCCATCATCGCCCGACACCACCAGCACCAGCTGCCGCGGATTGACGCCGGCCAGCTGCTGCAGGGTGCGCAGGTCGGGAATACGCAGGTTGCCGATGCCGATCACCACGTCGTTCGCCTGCAGGCCCGCTTGCGCCGCGCGGCTGCCTGCACGCACGGTGCTCACGCCCACACCGCCCAGGCCTTGCGAGCGCAGGTTCTGCGGGAGCTCGCTGAAGGTCACGCCGGTCAGTCGTGCATCGAGCTTGGCCCCATCCACCGTGGCGAGTTTCTCCGGCACCAGCTTGGCGCTGACGTTGCGCACGGCGCCATTGCGCTGCACGGCGAGCGTCACCGTGCTGCCAAGCGGCAGCAGGCCTTCGGCATTGCGCAGGTCCTGCGCGTTGCGCAGCGGCTTGCCATCGAGCGCGGTGATCACATCACCCACCTGGATATCCGCACTGTCCGCCGCCGAGCCGGAGTTGACGCGCGTAACCACCGCGCCGTTGCTGTCCTTGAGCCCCAGCACCTTGGCGATGCGCGGTGTGATGTCCTGCGTTTCCACGCCCAGGTTGCCGCGGTTGACCTTGCCGTGGGCAATCAGCTGCTTCATCACCTCCGTGCTGAGATTGGTGGGGATGGCAAAACCAATGCCCACGTTGCCGCCCGACGGCGAGAAGATCATGGTGTTGATGCCCACCAATTCGCCGCGCAGGTTCACCAGCGCGCCGCCGGAGTTGCCCGGGTTGATCGAGGCATCGGTCTGGATGAAGTTCTGATAGCCCGTGCCGCCCAGGCCCGAACGGCCCAGCGCCGACACGATGCCCGAGGTCACCGTCTGCCCCAGGCCAAATGGATCGCCGACGGCCACCACAAAGTCGCCCACGCGCAGCTGCGCGGAATCGGCCATCGGCAGCGCCTGCAGATTCGTGCCCTGGATCTGCACCACCGCCACGTCGGTGTCCGGATCGGTGCCGACCAGCTTGCCCTTGAAGTCGCGCCCGTCCTGCAGCGTCACCGTGATGTCGTCGGCGCCGCCCACCACATGGTTGTTGGTGAGGATGTAGCCCTTGGCCGCATCCACGATCACGCCCGAGCCCAGGCTCTGCTCCACCCGCGAACGCGGCGAACCCTGCAAGCCGAAGAACTGCCGGAACAGCGGATCGTCGAAGTACGGATCGCGCACCTGCACCCGCGTCTTGGTGGAAATGTTCACCACCGCCGGCGTCACCTTCTCCAGCATCGGCGCCAGCGAAGGCAGTGGTTGTCCATCGATCGACACGGGTAGCGCGGCGTGACTGGCGAAGGGTGTCGCGGCAATCAACACCAAAACCGCGGCGGCCAGTCGGCGGACGAAACGAAGAAACATGGGGACTCCTTGTGCGTGGGTCGAATCGTTGGTCATTCGACTCGGCGCGGCGTCGGCGGTTCCACCGTTTGGTATTGACGAATTTACTTTACAAGGCGAAAGGGCAGCGGTAACTTTCCCTCGTTCGCGACCACAACATCTTGTGTGACTAGGCCGGGCCTAAACCCAAGAGCTGGTGTCACAGGGCACTCTCAGGGGGGAGTAGCCGAAGGGTCGGGCAGGGAACGCAAGGATCGGGCTCTACGCGCGGCTTTTGCTTTTCAGGCGCGACCCGATACGAGCGGCTTAGCCGAATAGAACAACACCAACACGGGGCCGTGAGGCCAAACCGAGAGGTCAGGAAGCCGATGAGCACCGCGCGTGCACCAGCCGTAACCCGCGATACCGTCATTCCGCTGCAGCCTGCGTCCTACGATATCTGGGACAAGAAGTACCGCCTGAAGGCGAAGTCCGGCGCGCCGGTCGATGGCAGCGTGGACGAAACCTACCAGCGCGTCGCCCGCGCCCTGTCCGATGTGGAAGCCACCCCGGAGCTGCGCGAACACTGGTTCGAACGCTTCCTTTGGGCGCTGCGCCGTGGCGCGATCCCCGCCGGCCGCATCACCTCCAACGCTGGCGCGCTGGAACACAAGCCCGCCACGTCCACGATCAACTGCACCGTGTCCGGCACGATCCGCGACTCCATGGACGACATCCTGGAGAAGGTGCACGAGGCCGGTCTCACGCTGAAGGCCGGCTGCGGCATCGGCTACGAGTTTTCCACGCTGCGTCCGCGCGGCGCGTATGTGTCTGGCGCCGGTGCGTACACCTCCGGCCCGCTGTCCTTCATGGATATCTACGACAAGATGTGCTTCACCGTGTCCTCGGCCGGTGGCCGTCGCGGCGCGCAGATGGGCACGTTCGACGTCAGCCATCCGGACGTGAAGGAATTCATCCGCGCCAAGCGCGAAGACGGTCGCCTGCGCCAGTTCAACCTCTCGCTGCTGATCACCGACGGCTTCATGCAGGCGGTGGAGCACGATCACGACTGGCCGCTCGTCTTCCCGGTGCACGTCAAGGAAAAGGACGAAGTCGACCTCACCGACGCCGAGAAGATCGTCTGGCGCGAGTGGCCCACCCACGAGAACTACGTGGGCCGCGACGACGGCCTGGTGGCCTGCAAGGTGTACGGGCACATTCGTGCGCGCCACCTGTGGGACATGATCATGGTGTCCACCTATGACTTTGCCGAGCCAGGTTTCATCCTGATCGACAAGGTCAACGAGATGAACAACAACTGGTGGTGCGAGCACATCCGCGCCACCAACCCCTGCGGCGAGCAGCCGCTGCCGCCGTACGGCTCGTGCCTGCTGGGTTCGGTGAACCTCACCACCTTCGTGCGCGACCCCTTCGGCCCCAAGGCCCGCTTCGACTGGGACGAATACCGCGAAGTGGTGAAGATCTTCACCCGCATGCTCGACAACGTGGTGGAGATCAACGGCCTGCCGCTGGAACAGCAGCGCCACGAGATCCTCTCCAAGCGTCGCCACGGCATGGGCTTCCTCGGCCTGGGCACCACGCTCACCATGCTCAAGATGCGCTACGGCACCTCCGAGTCGGTGGCCTTCACCGAAGAAGTCTCCCGCGAGATGGCCGTCGCCGGCTGGGAAGTGGCGCTGGACCTGGCCAAGGAAAAGGGCCCGGCTCCCGTGCTCACCCGTGACTACACCGTCACCGGCGAGATGCTGCGCAAGCGTCCGGAAATGGCCACCGACGGTTACAAGGTTGGCGACTCCATCCCCGGCCGCGTGCTGCACGCCAGGTACAGCCGCTACATGCAGCGCATTGCCAGCGTGGCGCCCAACCTGGTGGCCGAGCTCGCCGAAACCGGCGCGCGCTTCACCCACCACAGCTCGATCGCGCCCACCGGCACCATCTCGCTGTCGCTGGCCAACAACGCCAGCAACGGCATCGAGCCGAGCTTTGCGCACCACTACTCGCGCAACGTGATCCGCGAAGGCCGCAAGACCAAAGAGAAGGTCGAGGTTTTCAGCTACGAGCTGCTGGCCTACCGCGCGCTGATCAATGCCGATGCCTTGCCCTACTCGGACGACGCCAAGTCCAAGCTGCCCGAATACTTCGTTTCGGCCGACGACATCTCCCCCAAGGAGCATGTCGACATCCAGGCGGCGGCGCAGCTGTGGGTGGATTCGTCCATCTCCAAGACGGCGAACGTCCCCACCGACTACCCGTACGAAGATTTCAAAGACATCTATTTTTACGCGTATAAGCAGGGTTTGAAGGGATGCACCACGTTCCGTTTCAACCCCGCGGCGTTCCAGGGTGTGCTCGTTAAAGAAGCCGACCTTGAGAGCACCCTCTACCGCTTCGAATTGGAGGACGGTAGTGTTGTCGAACTGAAAGGCAACGAAGAAGTGGAATACGACGGCGAAATGCATACCGCCGCCAACCTGTTCGATGCCTTGAAGGAAGGGTATTACGGAAAGTTCTAAACTATCCGCGATGCCTGATCTCGGGTGTCAGCCCACTGCCAAGAGCAATACCGTAGTGTCCTTGCGGCAAGGCTCAACATAAAGTCCAGAATCCACGTCGGAGGGGATAACACGCATGTCCATCGATACCGAGTTTGATGTGAAAGAAGAAACCGCCCAGGTCGTAGACGCGCCGGTCGAGGTTCCCGTGGTCGAAGTGACCGCGGCAGCCAAGCCCAAGAAGGCTCGCGCCAAGAAGAAGGTGGCCGCGGCCAAGAAGGCTGCTCCGGCCAAGAAGGCTGCTGCAAAGAAGGCTGTGAAGAAGGCTGCCGGCAAGAAGACCGCCAAGAAGGCAGTCAAGAAGGCCGTCAAGAAGGCAGCTGCCAAGAAGACCGTGAAGAAGGCCGTCAAGAAGGCTGCCGTCAAGAAGGTCGCCAAGAAGGCCGTCAAGAAGGCAGCCGCCAAGAAGGTCGCCAAGAAGGCGGTCAAGAAGGCAGCCGCCAAGAAGGTCGCCAAGAAGGCCGTGAAGAAGGCAGTGCGCAAGTCCGCTGCCAAGAAGGCCGTCAAGAAGGTCATCAAAAAGACGGCCAAGAAGGCCGCCGTTAAGAAGGCGGTCCGCAAGGTCGCCGGTAAGAAGGCCGCCAAGGCGGTCAAGAGGTCCACTGCCAGCAAGAAGGCGAGCGTGAAGAAGGCCGTCCGCAAGGTCGCCAAGAAAGCCGCACGCCGTAAGTAAGCCGTAACGCGACCCGGCCCGGCGCTGAACACGCCGGGCCGGATCGTTCCAAAAAGCTCGTCATTGTTTTTTAAGCTCGTCATTCCAGCGGAAGCTGGAATCCAGCGCCTCCAGCGCGAAAAAGCGCGACCACCTCCAAGACGCCGGTCTGTAGCACCACGAACCGCCGCGCCGCCAATCCCGTCGGAAGAACACACCATGGCGATCAAGATCGAAAAGAAGATCAAGGGCTACAACGTCGTAAAGCCCGAGGACAAGGCCGCGTCCGCCGCTGCGCCCGCCGTTGCACCGGCAGCTTCCAAGGAAGCGCCCAAGGCGGAAATCATCCAGATGCACGAGAGCCTGGAGCGTCCCGAGACGCTGGTCGGCTCCACCTACAAGATCAAATCACCGCTGTTCGAGCACGCGTTGTACGTCACCATCAACGACATCGTGCTCAACGTCGGCACCCCGTACGAACAGCGCCGCCCCTTCGAGATCTTCATCAACTCGAAGAACATGGACCACTTCCAGTGGATCGTGGCGCTCACCCGCATCCTCTCCGCCGTGTTCCGCAAAGGCGGCGACGTCACCTTCCTGGTCGAAGAGATGAAGGCCGTCTTCGACCCCCGCGGCGGCTACTTCAAGGCCGGCGGCGTCTACATGCCCTCCATCGTCGCCGAGATCGGCGCCGTCATCGAGCAGCACATGAAGATGATCGGCCTGATCCACGACCCGGAAATGGACGAGTCCACCCGCAAGCTGGTCGCCGAGAAGCGCGCCGCCTATGAGGCGGTGACGAGCGGCAAGAAGGCTGCCGCTGCCACCACCGAAACCGCTGCCACCGAATCCTCCACCGGCTTCCCTCCGGGGGCCACCCTTTGCGCCAAGTGCAATACGCAGGCGTTGGTGCTGATGGATGGGTGCCAGACTTGTTTGAATTGTGGGTATAGCAAGTGCGGGTGAGAGCTAATTGAATATAGAAGAGGGCGGCCACAAGGCCGCCTTTTTTATTTCAAAAAAGCCTGGTCAATACAATGTTGGACATCTACTGACAATTATATTGGTTCAATTGGTGAATGCCGGTAAAAGAAACCGCTTTTGCCGGGCTGGGCGCGATAGTTAAATTAGGAGGCACTTTGAAGCGGAAACTTCAGGTATTCATTTCGAGCACGTTTACGGACCTTGTTGAAGAGCGTCAAGCCGCTGTGGCTGCCATATTGAAGGCGGGCCATATACCAGCCGGCATGGAACTGTTTACCGCCGGGGATCGTTCGCAGATGGCCACTATTAATGAGTGGATTGATGAGTCCGATGTATATATGTTGATCCTTGGCGGCCGTTACGGTTCTATCGAGCGGACGTCTGGAGTTAGCTATACCGAACTTGAATATAATTATGCCGTTCAACAAGGCAAGCCTCTCTTTGCGGTTGTCATTGACGAAGATGCACTAGAGCAAAAGGTGCGCAACGGCGGAAGTTCATTCATCGAAAGAAATAATCCGAAGGAACTGGCTCTCTTCAGGGAGAAGGTTCTTTGCAATATTTCATCTTTCTTTAAAGACCAAAAAGACATTAGGTTGAGCGTCCACGAGAGTCTGGCGGACCTCTCGTCATCGAGAGATATGAAGGGTTGGATTTCAGGCGCGGAAGTCGCCGATACGAAGCCCCTGCTCGACGAGATTTCAAAGTTATCGGAAGAAAATCGTTCTCTTAGAGACACTATCGATAGACTCGAAAAGCGGTCAAGTATGACGATGTCTGTGGATAAAGTTGGAAAGGTCACTACATACGATGAGACGCGAAAGATCCTTGAATCAATTCAAATAAAGATCCCTCCAAATCTAATCAAGAGAGAGAATGCGTCAAAAAGCCTCTTTGATCTATTTTTTAATAACAAGGACATATTGATTAACGGGATAACTAACGCGTCGGACGCGTCGGAGGCTTCCTTGTTCTTCTATCATAACGTGTGCCCAAAGCTCCAGACTCATGGGCTCGTTGAGAATGAAAAGGTGACCGGAGTGCGTTACCGTAGAAGTTATGTCTCCAGTGCGGGTAAAGCTTTCCTAGCCGAGACAGAGCGTCGGTTGCTGCTTGCTTCAACAAGAAAGAAGAGTTCAAAGAAAAAAAGTGTCTCCGTCAGATAGCGACGACGAACGGGATCAGGTTCACCTCTCACGGTCTTGGAAGTGAACCTAACCTCGTTTCCGGTGACCGTGCAGATGACCTCGGCCATGGTGGGTGTGCCGACGGATACAACGTGCAGGCGGCCCGGTCGCCAACAATGCTCCCTCACAAGTGAGCGTAAGCAGGACCCCTGCAAATGTCGGTGGCCCACCACAAGTGATATGGCGAAACCGGCCGCCATACTGAAGAATCCCACCGGAATATGGATCTAGGCGCGGCCTGTGCCGATCACGTCAGGGGACGCAAATGACTTGCCGGAGCCTATGAGGGTCTTTCGGCGCCGGACTACTTACAGGGGAACAATATGGACGGTTCTGAAGCTGTACCCGGCGAAGCAGGGATTCGCTTCATTCGCGATGTCGCGCTACCGAAGGACTTCTTCGGTACCTGATTATTCTGATGCTACTCATGAGTGCTGCCGTTCACGCTGGGACATCGCTGCGCGTTGGCAACAAAGTACTGTCCGTCGGCGACAGCGCGGCGCGGGTACTGGAGTTGATGGGCGAGCCGCGGGTGCGCGCATTCAAGCAATGGCAGGGAGGGGCCATCCCAGGCAACCAGCTCGCGGTCGGCGAGGAATGGCAGTACCCGCAAGACGGCAGAACGATCGTCATCACCGTGGTGGGCGGCCGGGTCGTGAGCTTTGAGACGGTTCACGATTGATTGCCTGACAAGCTGGCAACGCAAGGGCTTTCGCTGAGGCCAAAAAAGGAAATGGGCGGCGCAAACGCGACCGCCCATCAGTCCAGCCAGTCCCGTCGCTCGACGGGCCGTTGGTGCTCCGCCAGTAGGGCGGTCGCATGCTTGGCCGGGTTGTCCTGACAACTCGGGAGCAGGTTCAGATTAAGCGACCGATTGTTGCGCCACCATCAGAAGAGTCTTAGTAAGTCGTAAAAACACGACGCATATCGAACGAAATATCGTTTGGCGTGCACTTTCAGAAGATTCGCTGCCGGCTGCCGCGTAATCGAGTGCTTTGCGGCGGTTGAACGTACGCGGCGGTACGTTTCTTACCGCATCAAACCCGTTCGAAAGTCCGCCCCGCACCCTTGTCCGGTTATGCCTTGCCCGCTGGCTGGCGCGCAATCGTCGGATCGACCAGATCGATCGTCCGATTGGGTGCGAATCCAAAGACAGCCTCGAACTCCGTGCTGCTCAGCAACGCCGCCGCGCGCTGGAAGTAGGCCTGGTTGCGCGCATTCAGAGCCTCTGCCGATGGCATGACCTCTCCTTTGACAACGGCCTCCCTCTGGGCCAGCTGCTCCTTCCGCGCGCTGTCACGCAATGCCAGCAGGGGTGCGAGCTTCTCCGACGCATTGAGCGAAGCCAGCACCCGCTCGGCGTGGATGGCGAAGTCGTCGTTGGCGTCCATGGTGTTGACCGCACTTGGAGACGAAGGAGGAGCCGCGCAGCGCGAGATATTGGCGTTCCAGTCGTGATGCAGGATGCCGTACGCGCCATAGATAAAGCTGCTGGCACGGTAGCCCCGCGCCAACGCCACCGTCAACGGCGTCGTGCTCGTGCCACCCGTGGCCCAGAGCACCTGATTGGCAAGCTGATGGCAGACCCCATCCAGGCCGTAGTAGTAAATCGTGCCGCAGGCATTGGGTCGGGTTTGCGGAGGGATACTGTCCGACTCTTTGTTGGGAAGGCACAGGCACTGCGCCAATGCGAAGTCGCCGCTGGCGCTGCCGAGATATCCGTTGGGCTGTTCCGAGCTGCTGCCCTGGATATGAAATTTGCCCCAGCAGTACCAGTAGTTTGCCTGAGCCTTTTCTACAGCCGCGATCTTCGGGTATGGGTCAACCCGGTTGTCGTAGTCGGTGACCCATGTGTGATCGACGGGCGAGTCGCTCGAGAAAGCCGGCGTGGCCCAAGCGTAGAGGGTCGTCATGCCCCGTCTCCAATTAGGTGGGAATGCGAAGCGCTGATGTGGCGCGCAACGCTAGCACCCGGTGTTGGAGGGGAACGATAGGTCCTAAGTTGTAAGTCGTTGAGGTGCATCCACCGCCGAGAAGACATGCCGAAGAGTTGTTTGGGTCACTCTCAAGAAACGGAGTGCACTCCTCGGAAGGTGAGCTCTGGGCGCGCAGCGGAGCTGGGAGGAGATTTCGCTAGACGATAGCTAGCTCACTCATCGACGGGTATTCGGCCACTGAATCAGGTTGATTGGCTGTGCTCGCGGACTCAGCTGCCTGGGTCAGCAACACGCTAAACAATTGAGCGCGAAAGCGCACACTCGCGAGCAGCAAGCTGCCCCAGTAGAGCGAGATCAAGGCAGGACCGAGAACGAGTTCTAGCCAAGTCGGGTGAGGTGGCCATTGGAGGTCTTTGAACTGCAGGTAGAGTGCTGCTAAGACCGGAAGGGCGCCTAGCTTCTCAAGTCCGCCAGCAATGAGCGGGTACTTGTCTTTCAGCCGCTCGTGACGCTGTGCTGCGTACTTCGCCATGGCCTCTAGCCGCTCTTTGGGGAACGTGCCTAGCCACTCAACGAGCTCTTCATAGTGACCCTGGTCAAAGTCCAGTTGCTCCGCAAAGTCGCGCCGCTCCGAAGCGAAGGTGGAAAACCGCCAAGGCCGTCGAGGGAAAAGCGCAATAGCCAGTGCGACGACTTCGACGGCCAGCATGCTCGCCGTGAAGACGACAGTCGTCATGGTGCTTGGAAGTACCTTGGCTGCGACTAGGCCAATGAACCAGGCGCCGAATCCTATAACGTAACCCCAAAGTTCACGTTTTTTCGGAGCAATTGCCAGGCTCTCGTGGTCGGGCAAAGCGTCAATGCGCTCGTTCAAAGCAGAAAAAGTCAGCGTCGCCGATTCCATAGCTCCCCCTCTGGTCCCTGAAGCATATGCCACGTCTCGCATGTCGTGGAGCTGCCAAAAGGCTTACGTCTGCCAGTTCTCGGCAGCCTGCTTGAGTGAGATGATGCCTTCCTGACCTTGGAAGGCCCCGCCATGAACTCCTCCGACGACGATTTCGACACCACCCAGCCCTTCGACGATGACGACGACTCGCTCGACGCGCGCGTCTGGCAGTTTCTGCTGTTGATCAATCCTGGCGATGACGACGCGGCGTTTCAGCAGTTCGCGGGGTATCGCGAGGCGGTGGCGGAGCTGACGGAGGATGAGATCGATGTGGCGCAGGTGGTGGGGCAGGTGGCGGATTGGCGGGCCACGTTCCATGTGGATGCCGGCGACACGCGGGCGCTGGTGCAGGCGATTGATGAGCTGGCGGCGCGCTGGAATCTGACCATCGATTGGGATGGCGATACGGACGAGGATGAGTTCCATGCCGATATCGACACCGCGGATTTGCTTGGTGTTGCTTACGACAATCTCGCGCCGCACGGTTACACGCTATGGGTGCGCGATACGGACGATGACAGCGTGGCGGGGTGGATGTCACTGAGTCGGGATATCGAGCCGATGCGGGAGTTGGCGCCGGAGTTGGGGATTCATCTGCATCGCGGTAACGAGATCGGTTGAGTGCGGAATGCATGTGCGGTGTTCTCGTTTGAGTAACAGCCCTGGGTTGTGCTGTGGCCGGTGTGGGGCGTGATTTGAATCGAGGGGCGTGATGAAGAGCGTCGCGCACAGGGTGCGCTCCCACAGGGGAGGCGCTCCCACATCGACATGTCGCCGACAACGAAACACCACCCACCATGAAACACCACCCACCAAGAAAAGCCTTTGTGGGAGCGCACCCTGTGCGCGACTGACGTGCCTCACCCTTTCAACGGCCACCGATACCGAGATACTCGCTTTCGTTGAGATACGTATAGCCAGGCATCGCAGTTGCATCGCATGTTCTTGCTGATGCCGAGGCCATTTCGCGGCGCATGGCCTCGCGGGGTTTTCGCCGATCAAACGGTCTAAGTAAAACGCCTGACTACAGCGCTTATGCGCTATGGAGCATGCGCGGCGCCGGCGCTAATCTCCGCCGTGATTCGAACAGGGCGTTTGCGTGCTCGACGCTCTTCCTCCGCAGCATGCGGACCGTGGGTCAACGGGATATCTGCTCGCAAGAGGCCGCGCGCCTCAGCTGGAGAGCTGCCGTGTACGACTATTTCTTTTCAGGCAACCAATACATCCGCGTCGTGCGTGACGACACCGGTCCGGGCACGGTGGATGCCGGATATCCGCGCGGCATTTCGCCGAACTGGGGTTGGGGATCGTTCGGTGCCAACGGCATCGACGCCGCGCTCTACAGTGGTTCGAAGTGCTATTTCTTTGCGGGTAGCCAATACATTCGCACCACGCGTGGCGTGACGGGGCCCGGTACGATCGACCCGGGTTATCCGCGGGCGATTGCGCCGAACTGGGGCTGGGGTGCGTTCGGGGCCAATGGCATCGATGCGGCGCTATACAGCAATTCGAAGTGCTATTTCTTCTCAGGCAAGCAATACATACGCGTGACCCGCGGCGAAACCGGGCCCGGCACGGTGGACGCGGGTTATCCGCGACCCATCTCGGTGTGGAACTGGGGATCGTTCGGCGAGAACGGCATCGACGCGGCGTTGTACAGCGGCTCGCGTTGCTACTTCTTTGCGGGCGATCAGTACATACGCGTCACGCGCGCCGATGAAGGTGCGGGTACGGTGGATGCGGGTTATCCGAAACCCATTTCGCCGAACTGGGGTTGGGGCAATTTCGGACGCAACGGCATCAGCGCGGCGCTCAACAGCGCAGGCCCATATGCAGCCATTCCACAGGCGGGCCTGGGCAGCAATTCGAATTACTTCCTGTATAGCCCGGGGCCGCGGGTGTCGGCGAGTGAGGCGGTCAAGCAGAAGATACGCGCGATACCCGGTTTTCCCTGGTTTGTCTCGTGCAATCATTTGCGCGGGCTGTCGGTGCACATCATCGTGGACACCGACATCACGGGCAGCAATGGCTTCGGCTTTCAACTGAACGCGTACTCGGCCAGCGGCGCATACGACGGCGCGCAGCAGTATTGCGTGCTGCTGATTCCCGACAATACGTCGCCAGGCATGTTGTGCATCGTGGACAACTGGCACAACAAGCAGCAACAGGTGATCAATATCCTGCAGCGGCTGGCCAATCTGCCGAGCAATACCTTGCCTGCCGGCTATCAGATCATCATCAGCCTGTCGAATGATGCCGCGGACAACATCAACGGTGTCACCTTCACTCTGATCGACAATCACGGCCACACTATAGGCAACAAGACCGTATCGCTGAGCGGTCAGCCTGCACAGAATCTCGCGCCCATCGTGGCGTTTCAGGTCAACTTCGTGGGCGACATCAACGGCGCCACCACCATGCTTTCCTCAGGCGCGGGCACTATGACCTACTCGGCCGCCA
The DNA here is from genome assembly GCF_056395965.1 of Dyella sp. 05T440. Lineage (NCBI taxonomy): Bacteria > Pseudomonadati > Pseudomonadota > Gammaproteobacteria > Lysobacterales > Rhodanobacteraceae > Dyella > Dyella sp. 05T440. Next base: position 28,690 of record NZ_JBFTKN010000018.1, on the reverse strand, counting down.
ATCTGATGTCGATCTTGAACACCGAGCCGCAGTGCGTGGACTGGACGTACAAGACCGTGGAGGCGGCCAATAGCGCCTATAGCCTTCTGCCCGATACGCCTAGCCACAACTTCACCCAGTCGTTCCGACTCAGTGCCGGCGGCAAGGTGATCCATCGTGTCGGCAAGATCGAGCACAAGCTGGTGTTGCCCAAGGGTGCGCAGCACAAGCTGTGAATCGATGACGGTCGGCTTGCTTGACCTGCCTGCGCGGCGATATCAGGCGTTTCCTTAAAAGCGAGCCGCTTGCGACGGATGAAGCCATACGACCGGCTTCATCGCAGTTCGTGGCGCAAGCGCGTATCGTGCGAGGCCATCTGCATCCGGCCATCGCCATGATTACGACCGCACCCTTCCCCTATGCCGCTTTTCTTGCAGCCTTGCAGGGAACCGAGGCTCCCGATGCACTCGCACGCGTGCTGCCGGGGCAGGGCAACGCCGGTGCCCGTACGGAAGCTCTGATGGCACTTCTGCAGGCTCGCAAAGCCACCTTGCAGGCGGCGTTCGATACCACGTTGGCCGCCGACGAACTGCGCCGCTATCAGAAGTACGCCAAGCCGGGGAAACCCTCGCCGCATATCGTGCAGTTGCGCCAGAAGCAGGCGGCTGCGCGCCAGGCGAGCAATGTGTCGCGCCAGTCGCTGATCAAGGCGGCGAACGCGTTCGTGCGCGAGGCAGGTATCGACGTTCCCGAGCGGGTCGCGCTCGATGAGTTCATCATCCACTGGATCGACGCGAACGTGCCCAGGGACAGCGGCGCCGACGCTACTCCGTCTTGAGCAACGCCAGCGCCTGATGCCGCGCCGAAGCACGCAGCGACTTGCGCAACTGCGGATCGTTGGTGGTGCGTGCCAGCACCATGCCGCCCACACATAGCGAGACCATGGCGTCGGCGCGCCGGTCCGCATCGCGCACGCCGTTGAGCGCCACGCGATAGATGTGCCGCATGCCGCGGATCAGGTCGGTATACGCCTGCTGCGGTTCCAGCCCGGCACGCGCCACGTCCGAAGGCAGTGCGTAGAGCGGGCAATGCATGTCGATGTTCTCCAGCACTTCATCGCTGAGGTAGAGATCGATCAACATCCGCGCCATCTGTTTGGGATCGTCGATGGCCGGCGCCGATTGCGCCGATTTCACGGCGAACGGATTGCAGGTGGTGAAGCTGGCGACGGCGGCGGCGTAGAGTTCGTCTTTGCTGTCGAAGTGGTGATAGAACGCGCCGCGGGTGAGCCCGGCGGAGGCCATCACCTGGTCGATGGTCACCTGTTCGAAGCCGTGGCGATTGAACAGGCGCCGCGCGGATTCGACCACGCGTGCCCGCGTCTGCACCTTGTGTTCGGGACTGTAAGGCATGGCTGCAACCTCCGTGGGACAGGTATAGCAGGCCCTCAAATTATGTTCTTTAACATATTTTGCGGCGGGGTAAGGTGGGCGCCGGTAACCCAACCAAGCAGCGGAGGAAGGCATGAAGATCTACTGGATCAAGGCCCAGGCGCCGCGCCGTGTGCTGGCGCTGGTCAAGCACCTGGGCATCGAGGCGCAGTGCATCGAGCTCGACCTGATGGGCGGCGGTCTGAAGACGCCGGCTTATACGGCCCTCAATCCCAATCGAAAGGTGCCCACCCTGGTCGACGGCGATACGGTGCTGTGGGAGTCGTCCGCGATCATGGCGTATCTGTGCATCAAGCAGGGTTCGGACATGTGGCCCGCGCACAAGCCCGCCGAACAGGTCGAAGTGCTGCGCTGGCTCTCGTGGAACGACCAGCATTGGGCGAGTGCGGTGGCGCCGTTCTATTTCGAGCATGTGGTGAAGGCGACTTTCCATATCGGCGAGCCTGACGAGGCCGAGATCGCGGCAGTGATTCCCGAGCTGAAGAGGTTTGCCGCCGTGTTGGACCAGCACCTTGAGGGCCGCGACTTTGTGGCCTGCAACCGCCTCACCATCGCTGACTTCCAGCTCGCGTCGATGGCGTGCGAATGGCGTCATTCGCACATGCCGCTTGGTGATTACCCGAACGTGGTGCGCTGGCTCGATGGCCTGATGCGCTTGCCGGCCTGGGCCGATCCCTGGCCAGCCACAACCGCGAAGAAAGCCGACGCACTGGCGTAGTACTGCAACGCGACCCTGGCACCATCCGTCCATCCACCCTGGAGGCAACCATGAAACAGTTTCTCGCGGTCTATATCGGCTCGGAAGCGACGCATAAGGCATCGGGCTGGGATGAGCTCAGCGAAGCGGAGCGACAGGCGCGGGTCCAGCAGGGCATCCAGGCCTGGGGCGCCTGGGTGCAGGTGCATAAGGAGGCCATTGTCGACGTCGGCGCGCCGCTCGGCAAAACGCTGCGTACATCCAAGAGCGGCATCGAAGGCATCCGCAATCAGATGACGGGTTACACCGTGGTGCGGGCCGAATCGCAGGAGGCGGCGGCCAAGCTGTTCGAGGGCCACCCGCATTTTTCGATCTTCCCGGGCGATTCGGTGGAAATCATGGAGTGCCTGCCGCTGCCAGGGTAAGCCGGGGCGGGGTTATCCGTTCGCTCAGCCAGTTTGCCGCCGCAGGCCGCATAATCCTCACGGGACTAACCAGTGGGGTGTGAGATGGACGAGCAGCGTAAGCCGTGTCCGGCCTGTGGCGAGATGATCATGGCCACGGCGCACAAGTGCCGATTCTGCGGTACGGATATCGATGCCTATGTGGCGGCGCGTGAGGCCACGACGGAACGGACTCTGTTCGAGGGACATCCGGCGGTGGTGTATTCGGCAGGACAGTACGTGCTGATCGTCATCACCCTCGGGATCGCCTTGCTGGTCTATTGGATACGCAGCCTCTCCACGCGTTTCACCATCACCACGCAACGCGTGCGCATCGAGCGCGGGCTGTTCTCCAAGATGCAGGACAACCTGGAATTGTTCCGTGTTGACCACATCGACCTGCACAAGCCGCTGGGGCAGCGTTTGCTCGGCTATAGCACCGTGCACCTGCATTCGTCGGATGCGGGCATGACGTCGGTGTACTTGTATGGCATCCCGGATCTGGAGGCGATGGCCGATACGCTGCGCGATTGTTCGCTGCGGGAGCGCTCGCGTCGCCGGGTGTTGCCGGTGGAGCAGATGTAGCGCTTGGCGTCACGAGGCGCTGTCACAGCATCGATACAGAAGGCCGGCCGATGAGCTGGCCTTCGGCGTTTTCGGGCGTGCGTTTTTGAAAACCCAGGGTCGGCACGTGTGTTGCAATACCGGGGTGGGCGCTCTTTTATGCGTAACGTCTAACGAAAATAAGTACTTGCAACGGCCGCTGTGCGTGGCTACTCTGCGCGTCCCGTCAACCCAGCCTTAGGAGGAAAGAACAATGATTGTTGTAGCTGCAGCCTCTGCCGGGTCGACGCGCTTCTGATGTTTCTGCCAGCCCTCGGCTGGCATGCGCTTCATTCCTCGTTTCGCACCCCGGCACTTCGTTCGGCCGCTCACGCGTGGCCGTCGTTTTCCTTGTTTCCAGGGTGTTTCCCATGTCTTTAGAGACGTTTTCGCTGCACCAGCTCGGCTGGCGCGCTGAGTACGCACAATCCTTGACCTTGGCCGATTTCGAGGCAGGTTATCCCGCGCGTGTGCTGGCGGTGCATCGCAGCGGGCTGACGGTGTTGTCCTCGCGTGGGCAGGCGTCCGTGGTGCTGCCGCATCATCTCGATAGCGGCGCGGCGGTGGGTGATTGGGTATGGCTCGCGGACGATGCGGATCGCGTGCTGCGGGTGCTGAATCGCCAGTCGCTGATCGAGCGCATCGCCGCGGGTGGCGATCATCAGCGCCAGTTGATCGCGGCCAATCTGGATGTGCTGTTTGTGGTGTCGTCGTGCAATGACGACTTCAACCCGTCGCGCCTGGAGCGCTATCTCACGCTGGCGCTCAATGCGGGCGTGACGCCGGTGATCGTGCTGACCAAGGCGGATCTCGGCGAAGGGGTGTCGGGCTATGTGACCGAGGCGGAGCAGTTGATGCCTGGCGTGGCCGTTGTTGCGGTGAACGCTCTGGATGATGCATCGGTGTCGCAGCTGTCGCCGTGGCTGGCACCGGGCAAGACGGTGGCCTTCGTCGGCTCGTCCGGCGTGGGCAAGTCCACGCTCACCAACCGGGTGATCGGCGAGGCTTCGCAGCGGACCTGGGGAATACGCGAAGACGATGCTCGCGGGCGTCACACCACTACGGCGAGGGAGATGTTTCCCACCGCTTCCGCGGCATGGGTGATCGATACGCCAGGCATGCGTGAGCTGCGTCTTGCCACCGCGCATCCGGAACTGGATGCGGTGTTCGAAGACATCGCGGCGCTTGCCTCGCAATGTCGTTTTGGTGATTGCCATCACCACGGCGATGCTGGATGTGCGGTGGAAGCAGCGCTGGCTGAGGGCACGCTCGATGCACGACGCGTCGACAACTATCGCAAGCTGCAGCGCGAAGCGATGCGCACCAGGCAGACCTTGCGCGAGCAGCGTGAGCAAAGTCGTCAGTTTGGTGCGATGGCGAAGCAGGTGATGAAGGCGAAGCGGGAGAGGCTGGGGCGGTGATGGATCGCTCCAGCGAGCAGCGCTCACTTGTGGGAGCGCACCCTGTGCGCGACAGGCCACCTGTGGCGCACCGCAGTCGGGCACAGGGTGCCCTCCCACAAGGATTTCTCGAGCTGGGTGGCATGGCCCTGATTCCTGCGCAGATCAGCAATCGCTGAAAAGCTGAGGCGGCCCTCGGCCAAGCGATCCCCTTGTGGGAGCGCACCCTGTGCGCGACAGGCCACCTGTGGCGCACCGCAGTCGGGCACAGGGTGCCCTCCTACAAGGTGCGAGCTCGACGTTATTCCCAGCTCAAATCCGCCACCACCGGAAAATGATCCGACGGATACCGCCCATCCTTCTGAGTGGTCAGCGTGGCAAAGCGTGTCGGCTTGAAGCCCCGCTCAAGGATGAAATCGATGCGTTCCGTCGGATTGCCGGTGAAGTTATGAAACGTCTTCTCCGGCCCTTCAACCTTGGCCGCAACAGCGCGCGTATCGACCAACGCCTTGGTCAGCAGCGCATACGTCGGACTGCTGGCATCGGTATTCAGATCGCCGGTCAGGATGAAGGGCGCGTTCGCCGGTAACTTGGCAAGACGGCCAAGCATTTCCTTGGCACCTTTGACGCGCGCCGGTTCGTCCTGCTCCTGATAGGGCAGGTGGGTGTTGTAGTAGTAGAAGGAGCGGTGCGTGGTTTTGTCTTCGAACAAAGCCCAGGTCACCATGCGCGGATAGGGATGTCCCCAGGTGATGCTGCCCGGTACTTCGGGAGTATCCGACAGCCAGAAATTGCCGGAGTCCTTCAGGGTCAATCGGTCCCTGCGATAGAACACGCCCATATGCTCGTCGCTGTGGCCGCCGTGGCGGTCGATGCCGAACCAGGTGTATTCGGGCAGTTTGGAGACGATGTAGTCGCCCTGTTCCTGATGCAGCTCCTGCGTGCCGAGCACATCAGGGTGTTGTTCGCGGATGGTGCTTACCATCAGGTCGCGTCGTGCCTCCCATCGATTGGGGCCATCGGCCGCCACGGGTACCCGCACGTTGAAGCTCATCACGCGCAGGCTTTGCGCGGCGAGCGGCAGGCTGGCGATGGTGGACAGGATGGAGAAGATGGCGACTAGCCAGGCACGGGACGGGGACATGGAAGGGCTCCGCGGGTAGTGCGCCGACCGTAGCATGAGCGTTCGTTGGCGGGGCAGCCCGGACGCACAGGGCCGCGTATAGTGCGCGCGTCGATCCGCGTCTTCACCGCCCTCAAAGAGCCCGCCATGCCACAGCGCGTTGCCACCTGCAGTTGTCGCCAGCTGATGCTCCGGGCCACCGAGGAACCCCTGCGCGTCTCCATCTGCCACTGCAATGCCTGCCAGCGGCGCACCGGCAGCGTGTTCGGCGTGCAGGCGCGTTTTCACGAGAGCGCGGTGGTGATACGCGGTAACTCGACGGCCTATGTGCGGCATGGCGAAACCGGCGGCTCGGCCACGTTCTACTTCTGCCCGCAGTGCGGTGCCACCGTGTACTACCGGCTGGACTCGGTCGAGGGTCTGGTGGGCGTGCCGGTGGGTGCGTTCTCCAATCCCGATTTTCCCGCGCCGAGCATCTCGGTGTACGAGGAGTGCATGCATCCGTGGGTCACGTTGCCGGATGGCATCGAACACATGGCGTGATGCGTTAGCTTAAAATCCGCGGGAGCTGCGTCGGCAAATGCCTACCGCGTAGCGCATCAAAGCTCCCATCAAGGATGCCCCTTGCTCCGCCGATCTCCCCTACAGGGTGAGTCATCCATCGGGGAGTCGGCAGCATGCGTGTCACCATTCGTTTGAAAATCATCGCGACCATGGGCCTTGCCCTGGTGCTCTCGCTCGTCGTCGGCGTGGTTGGCCTGGCTGGTGTGCGCAAGACGCATGCCATGGTCGACGACATGTATCAAAACAACGTGATGGCGATCATCACGGTCAGTGCCATGCGTGCGGCGATCGTGGATGATCGCCAGGCGCTCAATCAATCGCTGATCGATCCCTCTCGGCGGGATGCGTCGGCGCGAATCAAGCTCGGTCACGAGCGCCTGGCGGCAGCTTGGAGAACGTACTACCCAGCCATGGTTTCGAGCCCGGAGGAGAGCACCGTAGCCAAAGAGTTGGCCAGCTTGATGGCGGACGTCGGGCCTGAGGTGAGCCGCGAAGCCGAGATGCTCGATACCGGCAAGACCGATCAGGCACGCCAGCTGCATCTGGCCAAGGTGGCTGACGCCATGGGCCGAGCCACGGCACTGATCGATCGCCTGAGGATGATCAACGCGAAGCAGGCCGCTGACTCCAGGCAAGCCGCCGCGGCCAGCTTCACTCAGACCTGGCAGCTGGCGCTGGCCGTGCTGGCGATCGCTCTGGGTTTACTGGTTACTGCGGCCATCGCGCTGATACGCGCCATCTCGCGTCCACTCGAGCAAGCCCGCAAGCTGGCCAATGCGATCCAGCAAGGCAGGCTCAATAACGCGACGGTGATCGCAGGCAACGATGAATTCAGCGACACGCTGCGATCGCTTGACGCCATGGATCGCCAGCTCGCCAACATCGTCACGCAAGTGCGCGACGTCGCCGAACAGGTGACGTCCGCCGCACGCGACCTGTCGCACGGCAACGATGATTTGTCGCAGCGCACGCAGGAGCAAGCGAGCTCGCTGGAAGAAACGGCCGCATCGATGGAAGAACTGTCCAGCACGGTCAAGCAGAACGCCGAAGGCGCGAGCCGGGCGCGTGGCATGGCCATGCGCATGCGCCAGCGCGCGGACGAGGGTAGCGGCGTCGCGAATTCCGCCGTCGATGCGATGGCCGCCATCACGCAAGTCAGCAAGCAAGTGGGCGAGATCGTGGTGCTGATCGACGAGATAGCCTTCCAGACCAACCTACTGGCGCTCAATGCCGCAGTAGAAGCGGCCCGTGCCGGCGAGCAGGGCCGCGGTTTCGCCGTGGTCGCCTCGGAAGTGCGAGTGCTCGCGCAGCGCAGCGGTGCCGCGGCCAAGAACATCAAATCGCTGATCCAGGACGTCGCCGACAAGGTCGCCCAGGGCGCCACACTGGTGCAGCGCACGGGCAGCGCATTGAGCGACATCGCGGACGAAGTGCGCGAGGTGAGCGCCATCGTCGAGGTGATCGCCGCGGCCTCGGAAGAACAGTCGGCGGGCATCGGGCAGGTAAACAACGCCGTGCTCTCGCTGGACGAAGTCACCCAGCAGAACGCCGCCCTGGTGGAAGAGGCCAGTGCCGCCAGCCGCAACACGCTGGACTTGTCCCAGGTGCTGATCCATCAGGTGGCCTATTTCAGCCTGCAGGTCGCGGCGCCATGCGAGCCGGCGGCGCGACCCTCTGGCGCAAGGGCAGCCGGGACAACGATGTCCTTCAGGTCACGGAGCGCAGCGCCGGGCCTGGCTGCAGCTGATCAGGTGTGGACCGAGTTCTGAGTTCTGAACGAATCCGATGGCCGCATTCAACCCATGGGTCGCTCGCGCGTTTCAAGCATCGTTCTACTTTCAGAGCGAGGCTTACGGGGGCACGCATGCAGACCAGGGAATTCGATCGTTGGGCCAGGATCCGCGCGCAGGGACGGTTGCGGTATGTGCTGTTGAATGGGGTGCTGCTCTATGGCCTCCCCATGTTCCTGATCATGACGTACGTGATCCCGCATCCGCGCCTGACCGTTGCGCAGTCCGCCCTGCTGTGGGGCGCGCTGGCGGGCGCCGGCTATGGCCTGGGCATGTGGATCGTGCAGGAGCGTCGTTTCCGCAAGGTGGCGGGGCGGTCGTGAGCCCCGTAGGTGCCCATTCTGCCGCCCGTATTCATGCGGTGTTTTGGATTTTTGGCGCATGGTGAGATGGACTGCGGCCATGAAAGACCTGGCTGCGGTCTTCGCGTGACCCGGTTTTGTGAATAGACGTCCAAACCCGTAATTTTACGCATTGGCGCCAGCTTGACGCCTGCCGTGCATACTCCTTGAGCGAATGCGCTCGCCGTGAATGCGGCGAGTGATTGCGCACCGCTAACGAGAGGAGAACCCCATGGCAAGTACCAGCGCTCGTATCGGTCGTGGCCTGGTCGGACTGTTCGTGGTCGCGCTTTGCGGCTGCACCGGCTACGTCAAGAAAACCGACTTTGATGCCACCGTGGCAGAACTGCGCAGCAACGATCAGAAGCAACAGCAAGAGATCGATGCGATCACGCAGGAGATGCACACCAAGTTTGCGCAATACGACACCCAGATCACGGCCATGGCGGGCCGCATCAGCGTGGACACCATTGCGCACTTCGATACCAATCAGAGCACGTTGCGTGATGAGGACAAGCAACGGCTCGACGACTTTGCGAAGGTGATGCGCGATCACCACTCCAACGCGGTGATCACCGCCGAAGGCTTCGCCGACCCCGCCGGATCTGCCGGCTACAACCAGCAACTGGCGCTCAAGCGCGCGCAAGCCGTGCGCGACTACCTCGTACAGACCGGCGGCCTCAATGCCGACCAGGTGCGTGCGGTGAGCTACGGCAAGGCGAAAAACCGCCAGGTGGTGAAGGGCGCGACAGGCGACCAGGGCATGCCCAATCGCCGTGTCTCGCTGGTGACGGACTTTGCGGGGAGCGCAGGGACCACGGCGAGTACAGCGGGCACAGGAAGCAGCTAAGCCACGCGCTTTCGCGTATCTCGCATGCCAACACAACAAAGGCCGCCCGTGGGCGGCCTTTGCTTTTACCGGTCGGACCACAGGCTGGTTATTTGCCGGATGCCTTGTAGGTAAGGTCGGTGTTGTAGCTGTCCACATGCGAATTCTGTTCTTGCACGGCATCATTGAGGGACTTGCGCATGCTCTGTGCCTCGGGCTTGCCGTAGACGCTCTCGACCATGGCCCACAGCGGCGTGGCCGGTTCCTTGCCTATTTCCTCCCATGACTTGGCGGGAATCAGCACTTGGAAGTCGGGTGCATCGCCGCCCGCGTCGCGTATTTCGCCGGTGGCGTAGTAGTTCGGCCACTTCGATTTCTCTGCCGCTGCGGTGATCTTTTTCACCACGTCGATGAAGGCTTCGCGGGCTTCGTGTCCCTGTTTCAACTTGAAGCTGATCACTTCGAGATAAGGCTGGTTGATGGTCTGCCCGTTGGCCATGTGGCTAAGTTCCGGATGCACCTCCATGAAGGCGCTGATCTCGCTCTTCAGGTGAGGATTGACGCCCGTGCGGATGGCGCCGTCGCAAGCCTTCCCTGCCGCGCGCATCGCATCGAACGCGGACCACGGCACCGGGTCGGTGACATAGGAGTAGGAATACGTGTCGCCCGTTTCATGCACCCAGGCGCCCCAGTTGTATTTGAAGCCGTGCTGCGCGAGGCACTGGTTGTACGCCTTGATGCCCGCCTCATAGGCTTGCTGGTCGGCCGGCGCCACCGTGTCGGTGTAGTCGCGCACGACCATGGTCTTTGTATTGTCGGCAGCGAGTGCCGCCGTGGTGCATGAAAACAGTAGCGTGAGTGCCAGCCCGAACGTGCTGCGTTTCATCGCGTGCTCCTGTGGGGAAATCCCCGGTGGGTGTTGGATCGATCAGTCGGTAAATGGCACGGCCATGCATCGGCGCCATGGCGATGCGCGCGCAGGACATCGATGGGGAAGGGGAGTGACGCGAGCGAGCGGGTGACGAGCCACGCGAGCCTTGCAACAGGCTGCCGCTGACAACGGACGAGAACACATCGGTGGCCGGCTCCGCACAGTGTCCCAGCAGATTCGGACATCGCGTGCTGCGGCGGCTGCCGGCTCAACATCACGATGCATCTGCTTGGGTAACGCCGGGCGGCCGGTTCATGGTGGCGCGTCTGTGCGGCGCGAAAATAGGTCAAACAGCCTAGGCCGCCGCTTGGCTTCCCGCCGGAAAGCCTCGAGGGGTGCAACCTCGGCACGCAGCAAGGTCACCCACGGGTGTGGCGCTTACATCGCTGCGCTGGTTTGACGTATCAGAGGCCGGGCCGTGGCGGAATACAGTCTGCTTTTATGGATCATCCTCGGTGCCTTGGCCGGCTGCCTCGCGAGCGTGCTGGTGAAGAGCGATGGCTACGGTTTGTTTATCGACATCCTGATCGGCGTGCTGGGCGCATGCCTTGGCGGCGGGCTCGCCCATCTCGCCGGCATCAGCGTGGGCGATGGGTATATCGCATCGGTGGTGACGGCCATCCTGGGCGCCATCGCTTTGCTCTTGATGCTGCGCGTCTTCAAACAATGGATGCGTTGAGGGCGTCGTAGCGTGTCGCGCCCATAAACAACAAAGGCCGCCCTGGGGCGGCCTCTGCGTAGAACTATCGACGGGCGATCAGCGCTTCATCGAATTGAAGAACTCGTCGTTGGACTTGGTGTTCTTCATCTTGTCGAGCATGAACTCCATCGCGGCCAGCTCGTCCATCGGATGCAGCAGCTTGCGCAGGATCCAGATCTTGGAAAGCATGTCCGGTTCGATCAGCAGATCCTCGCGGCGGGTGCCGGAGCGGTTGATGTCGATGGCCGGGTACACGCGCTTCTCGGAGATGCGGCGGCTCAGGTGCACTTCCATGTTGCCGGTGCCCTTGAACTCTTCGTAGATCACCTCGTCCATCTTGCTGCCGGTGTCGGTCAGCGCGGTGGCGATGATGGTCAGGCTGCCGCCTTCTTCCACGTTGCGCGCGGCGCCAAAGAAGCGCTTGGGACGCTGCAGGGCGTTCGCGTCCACACCACCGGTGAGCACCTTGCCGGAGCTGGGCACCACGGTGTTGTAGGCACGGGCCAGGCGGGTGATCGAGTCGAGCAGGATCACCACGTCCTTCTTGTGCTCGACCAGGCGCTTGGCGCGCTCGATGACCATTTCGGCCACCTGCACGTGGCGCACGGCCGGCTCGTCGAAGGTGGAGGAGATCACTTCGGCACGCACGGTGCGGGCGATTTCCGTCACTTCTTCCGGACGCTCGTCGATCAACAGCATGATCAGGTGCGCGTCGGGATGGTTGTACGTGATGGCCTGCGCGATGTTCTGCAGCATCATCGTCTTGCCGGACTTGGGCTGCGAGACGATCAGGCCACGCTGGCCGCGGCCGATCGGGGCCACCAGGTCCAGGATGCGGCCGGTGATGTCCTCACTGGAACCGTTGCCGCGCTCAAGCTTGAAAGCCTTGCGCGGGAACAGCGGGGTGAGGTTCTCGAACAGCATCTTGTTCTTCGACGCCTCCGGCGGATCGCCGTTGATGTCGTCGACCTTGAGCATGGCGAAGTAGCGCTCGCCTTCCTTCGGGTGACGCACGCGACCGGTGATGTAGTCGCCGGTGCGCAGGTTGAAGCGGCGGATCTGGCTGGGCGACACATAGATGTCGTCCGGACCGGCGAGGTAGGACTCGTCGGCCGAGCGCAGGAAGCCGAAGCCGTCCTGCAGGATTTCCAGCACACCCTCGGCCCAGATGCCGCCGCCGGAGCGGGCATGTGCCTTGAGGATGTTGAACACCACGTCCTGCTTGCGGGCGCGCGCCACGCCTTCCTGCACGCCGAGGGACTCGGCGAATTCCAGCAGCTGCAGCGCATTCTTGCGCTTGAGCTCGGTCAGGTTGATCAGGCGGTCGTTGCTGCCGGCATCGGCGTACTCGTCGTCCACCGGCAGGCCGTTGTTGTTGCGGGCGTGCGGCTGGCCGCCACCACCACCACCACCGCCGGGGCCGCGAGGCTGGTTGCGCTCGTGCCGGCGGCGACGGCCACGACCATCACGGTCGTTGCGGTCGTTGCGGTTGTTGAAATTCGGGTTGCCGCCTTGCTGCTGACCACCTTGCTGCTGGCCGCCCTCGCGGGCTTCCTGCGGCTGGCGCTGGTTGCCGTCGCCAGGTGCCGAATCGGCAGCGGGTGCGGGAGCCGGCGGGGCATAGGCTTCGACGGCTGGCGGTGCGGCTCGCTCGATCGGCGGCAGCGGCGGCATGTCCAGCTGGGCCTGCTTCTCGGCCTTTTGGGCAGCAGCGGCGGCAGCGGACTTGCGCGGTGCGCGCGGACGGGGTTCGGCCACAGGCTTGGCGTCGGCGCTCTTGGCGTCGTTGGAATCTTTGCTTTCGATATCGGACACGGGCAAACCTCTGCGGGGCGCCGTTGAAAAAAGGAGGGAGGGTTGCGTCGCGCGGATGGCGCGGGGGACAGGACAGTCCCGACGAACGTGGATCGAATCTAGCACCCGGTCCGCGGCGGCGTAAAGCGCCGCGGCCGGTAAAGTTCAGAAAAGTTTTCTGAGTTGGCCTTATTGGCCTTGGACAAACAGGCCTTAGACGGCCTTGGCAGTCGGGGCCACGATGGCCTTGTCGATCAGCTGGGTCAGCGCGCCCTTGCTGACGGCGCCGATCTGGGTGGCTTCGACCTTGCCGTTCTTGAACACCATCAGGGTCGGGATGCCGCGGACGCCGTAGTTGCGAGGCGTCTTCTGGTTGTGGTCGATGTTGATCTTGGCGATGCGCAGCTTGCCTTCGTACTGCTTGGCCAGCTCATCCAGGATCGGCGCGATCGCCTTGCAGGGGCCGCACCATTCCGCCCAGAAGTCGAGCAGAACCGGGGTGTCGGAATTGAGCACTTCCTGCTCGAAGGCATCATCGCTTACATGGGTAATCAGGTCGCTCACCGGGGTCTCCGAAGGCTGCGGGTAGGGGCTTCACGACCGCGCGCCCAGCATCGGCTACACTGGGGTGCCCATGAAGCGCGGGGTCGTGCCGTAAGGAAGTCTGGTGCCGTTGCGGCAGGCCTCCATTCCAACGTAACTCGGGGCACGATTCAAGCGATTCAAGGGAGTCTGTAGGCCTGTTCGGTATGCTGAACGGGCTGTCCCCTCGCGGTGGACATGGATGGCTCCGTTGACATAGGTGAGAGAGATTCCTATGGCTGCCAGTGGTTTAGGCCGCCCATCCCTCTGACCTATGGCAGCGGAGCCGTCGAATACCATCGCTCCCGACGGTGTCCAGCCAGGGATACGTGTCGCCGGCACGCGCCATCCAAAAGGGATTGCGCCTGCCGCCACGTCCCGGTCGCGCCGACTATCCACCTTCCTTGTTGCGTCTCACCGGCAAGGATCCAGGCGGCTGCCCCAGGGCGCTGCCTCACTCGAGCTCCCTTTACGATGTCCCAAACTGTACTCACCGATACCTTTTTCACCAATTTCGATCTCCATCCGCTGCTCCAGCAAGGCCTCGACGAGGCGGGCTTCACCCGCTGCACGCCGATCCAGGCGCTGACCCTCCCGGTCGCGCTGACGGGTCGCGACGTCGCCGGCCAGGCGCAGACGGGCACCGGCAAGACCTGCGCGTTCCTGGTGGCGATGATGAATCGCCTGCTGACCACGCCGGCCGTGGCCGAGCGCAAGGACAGCGATCCGCGCGCCCTGGTGATCGCCCCCACCCGCGAACTCGCCATCCAGATCGAGAAGGACGCCAAGTCGATCGGCCGTTACACCGGCCTGCGCACCGCGCTGATCTACGGCGGCGTGGATTACGACAAGCAGCGCCAGCAGCTCAAGGACGGCTGCGACATCATCATCGCCACGCCGGGCCGTCTGCTGGACTATTTCAAGCAGCACGTGTTCAGCCTCGACGCCGTCGAAGTGATGGTGATCGACGAGGCGGACCGCATGTTCGACCTTGGCTTCATCAAGGACGTGCGCTTCATCTTCCGCCGCCTGCCGGCGCGCGAGCAGCGCCAGGTGCTGCTGTTCTCCGCCACGCTCAGCCATCGCGTGCTGGAGCTGGCCTACGAGCACATGCACAACGCCGAGAAGCTGGAAGTGGAGACGGAAAACGTCACCGCCGACCGCGTGCGCCAGCTGGTCTACTTCCCCGCCAAGGAAGAGAAGATGCCGCTGCTGCTCAACCTGCTCGAGCGCACCAAGGCCGAGCGCAGCATCATCTTCGTCAACACCAAGGCCGCGGCCGAGAAGATCACCGATCGTCTCAAGCGCTATGGCTACCGCGTCGGCGCGCTGTCGGGCGATGTGCCCCAGCTCAAGCGCCAGAAGCTGCTGCAGCGTTTCCAGGAAGGCCAGCTCGACATCCTGGTATGTACCGACGTTGCCGCGCGCGGCCTGCATATCCCGGCGGTCAGCCACGTCTTCAATTACGACCTGCCGCAGGACGCGGAAGACTACGTGCACCGCATCGGCCGTACCGCGCGCCTTGGCGCCGAGGGCGATGCGATCAGCTTCGCCTGCGATCTGTACGCGATGAGCCTGCCCGATATCGAAACCTATATCGGCCAGCGCATCCCGGTGGCGAACATCGAGGCAGAGCTGCTGGTGATGCCCAAGCCGCGTGAGCAGGACGCGCAGTACATGGCCGAAGTCGCTGCCGACAGCGCCGCCTTTGGCGACAAGGTCGAGCAGCGCGAGAAAGACGGCTCGCCCCGCAAGGGTCCGCGCAGCGGCGGTGGCCGTAGTGGCGATCGCCCGCGTGGCGACCGGCCGCCGCGCGAGCCGCGCAAGCCGCGCGTCGAGGCAGCCGCTGGCGAAAGCACCGAAGTCGTGGTGACCAAGCCGGCCGCGCCGGCCCCCGCCGTGGCGGAAACCGGTGAGGCTGCCGAGCGCAAGCGTCGCCGCCGTCGTGGCGGTCGCAACCGTCGTCGCGAAGGCGATGCGGTGGCTGTCGAGGGCGGCACCAACACGGCCGCCGACGGCACGCGCGCACCGCGTGGCGAGCGTCGTCCGCCGCGTGAGCGCAGCAACGGCGACAACAACCACTCGCGTCCGTCGCGCCACGTGGCCATCACGCCGAGCAAGGTGGGTGACGCGCAGGACGCGCCGAAGAAGCAGGGCTTCTTCCGCCGCCTGAGCCGTTTCTTCATCGGCCACTGATCGACTCGCTTGCCAAAGGCTGTCGCGGGCTGAACCCGCGACAGCATGGCGATACAAAGCGACTGACCTTCACGCGTGCATCCCTTATCCTTGCCGCATTCGGGATTGGGGACACGCGGTGATCCGCTTCGACCAAGTCAGCAAACGCTATGAAGGCGGCCACGAGGCCTTGTCGCAGCTCTCCTTCGAGGTGGCGACAGGCGAGATGGCCTTTATCACCGGCCATTCGGGCGCCGGCAAAAGCACCTTGCTCAAATTGCTCGGCCTGATCGAGCGGCCTTCGCACGGCGTGGTCACCCTCGATGGGCAGAACCTGGCCAAGGTCGGTCGCGCGGGCATTCCCAAGTTGCGCCGTCGCCTGGGCATGGTGTTCCAGGACCATCGCCTGCTGATGGATCGCACGGTGTTTGCCAATGTCGAGCTGCCGCTGATGATCGGCGGCATGGCGCCCCACGAACGCGGCAAGCGCGTGCGCGCCGCGCTGGAGAAGGTCGGGCTGCTCGCCTACGAACGGCAGCTGCCGGCCACGCTTTCGGCGGGCGAGCAACAGCGCGTGGGCATTGCCCGCGCCATCGTCGCCAAGCCCACCCTGCTGATCGCGGACGAACCCACCGGCAACCTCGATCCCACCCTGGCAGTGGAGATCATGGGTCTGTTCGCCGAGTTCCAGAACGTCGGCACCACCGTGGTGATCGCCAGCCACGATTTGCCACTGATCAAGCGCATGAAAAAGCGCGTGGTCGTGCTCGATCACGGTCGCCTGGTGGCCGATGTGGCCGCGCAGGAGGTGCTATGAGCAACCAGTCCGAATTTCCGATGGAAAGCCCGCTGCTTTCCGACCAGAGCCGCGGCATCCGCACCAAGGCGCGCCCGGTGGCGAGCTGGCGCGAACACCACGGCTGGAGTGCGGCGGCCAGCCTGCGTCGACTAATGTCGCGCCCGGTGGGCACCTTGCTCACCGTTGCCGTGATGGCCATTGCGCTGGCGCTGCCGCTCACCTTCTATTTGTTGCTGGGTAACCTGCAGAAGATGGGCGATGCGCTGGGCCAGAACCAGACCATCAGCGTATTCCTGCAGCCGGGGCAGAGCGTCTCCTCCGCCGACATGATGGCCAAGAAGCTGCGCGAGCGCAGCGAAGTCGCCGGCGTGAAGCTGAAGTCGCCCGACCAGGGCATGGACGAGCTGGCCAAGATGCAGGGCTTCTCCGGCGCGCTGCATACGCTGGACATCAACCCGCTGCCGTTCGTGCTGGAAGTGCAGCCCAAGGCGGGCGCGAGTGCCGACAGCGTGGATCGCCTCGTCGCCGACATGCGCGGCATGTCGGGCGTGGATCAGGTGCAGGACGGCGGCACGTGGCGGCAGCGTCTCGAAGCGCTGCTCGGCGTCGGCGAACGCATCGTGATGATTCTTGCCGGACTGCTGGCCGTGGCCGTGCTGCTGGTGGTGGGTAATACCGTGCGCGTGGATATCGCCAGCCGGCACGAGGAAATCGGCGTGTTGATGCTGGTGGGGGCGAGCCGCGCCTTCGTGCGTCGTCCGTATTTGTATGCGGGCATCTGGTACGGGCTGTTCGCCGGCGTGCTGGCGGTGGGCTTCGCCGTGCTGGTCGAGCTGGCGCTGGCCGAGCCGGTGCAGCGCCTGGGTCAGGTGTATGCCGGCAAGCTGCAGGTCGATGTGCTGCCGATATGGTTGCTGGCTGCCGTCCCGGTGGCTGCGGCCGTGCTCGGCTGGCTGGGCGCCCGCCTGGTCAGCGCCTGGCAATTGCGCAAGGCGGCATGAAGCGTGCGCCGGCTCACGCCCGGAGCAATGTTGTCATGCAAGCTTGGTGGGGATGGTGCAGCATGCCCGCTCGGGGTGACCGGGGAAGCACCGGCATGACGTCGGCGGGTACAGCTGGACACTACGTGGGTGATTGGGGATGAGCGGAAGTTTCAGCAGTCGAGTGGTGGGAACAGCGCCTAGGGTGCTGGTGGTGGATGGCTCTAAAGTCGTGCGCCAGCTGATCTCCCGCGTGCTCAAGAGCGAACTGCCCGACAGCGACGTGGTGGGTGCCGGCAGTGGCGCCGAATCCAAAGAACTGTTGGAGGCCGGTGCGTTCGACTTCATCACCATCGCGTTGCGCCTGCCCGACATGGACGGGCTGGAACTCGCCCGCCATGTGCGCGAATCCGCCGCCCAGGCTTATGTGCCCATCGTGGTCGTCTCGGGCGATGTCGACGGTCGCCTGCACAGTCGCACGCTGGGCGAGCACGTCACCGATTATTTCGACAAGTCGCTGGGGTTCCAGGCGCTGGCGGAATTCATCCGTGGCTACGTGAAGCCCGTCGATTCGGCCGAAGGCGAAGTGCTCTACGTGGAAGACAGCCGCGTGGTCGCGCTGGCGACCCGCCGCATCCTCGAAAAGCACGGCCTGACCGTCTATCACGTGGTCAGCGTCGAGGACGCCCTGGTGTTGCTGGACAAAGCCAAGGAACAGGACAAGGTCGGCGCGGACATCGTGCTCACCGACGTCAGCCTCAAGGGCGAGCTCACCGGCGGCGACCTGCTCGAGCGTATTCGCCGCGAATATCAGTACAGCAAGGGCAGGCTGCCCGTGCTGGTGATGACGGGCGACGAGAATCCGGCCAACCAGGCTGCGCTGCTGCGCGCCGGCGCCAACGATCTGGTCGAGAAGCCGATCGAGGAAAAACTGCTGATGACCAAGCTGCTGTTCCAGTTGCGTGTATCCCAGCACCTGCGCGAGCGGGGCGAGGCGGCGTGACGGAACATCCGGTAAGGCTGGAGCCGTCCTGGAAGGACCGCATCGGCGAGTATCTGGCGCGCCCGGACATGCGCGCGCTGTCCGACTTCCTGCGCAGCGAAAAGCAGGCCGGCAAGGTGATTTATCCGCCGGGTCCGGAGATTTTCGCCGCCTTCGACCACACACCATTTGATGCCACGCGCGTGGTGATCCTGGGCCAGGATCCGTACCACGGTCCGAACCAGGCGCATGGCCTGTGTTTCTCGGTACGGCCGGGCGTGGCCACGCCGCCGTCGCTGCTGAACATCTTCAAGGAGATCCAGCGCGACCTGGGTTTCCGGGCGCCTGACCACGGCTGCCTCACCCCTTGGGCCGACCGCGGCGTGCTGCTGCTCAATGCCACGCTCACCGTCCAGCAGGCCACCGCCGGCTCGCATCAGGGCAAGGGCTGGGAAGGCTTTACCGATGCGGCGATCGACGCGCTGAACCGCGAGCGGGAAGGGCTGGTCTTCATGCTGTGGGGTTCGTACGCCCAGAAAAAGGGCCAGCTGATCGACGGCAGCCGCCATTGCATTTTGCGCTCCGTGCACCCATCTCCTTTATCAGCGCATCGCGGTTTCATCGGCTGCGGGCACTTCTCGGCGGCGAACCAGTACCTGGAAAGCCGCGGCGAGCCGCCCATCGACTGGTCTTTGCCGATGCGGGCCGAACTAGCCTGAAACAGGCATTTCACGGCTGCTGAACCGCCCGATACGCATAGTGGAGCCTCCCCGGGGTGCCTGCTGGACAGGTGCCTCAAATTCCTGTACTATTGAGTACATCAAAGGTCCCGGAACCTTTCGGGGCCTTTAGCACTCGTAATACCCGAGTGCTAAGCTGATTCCCTCACAGGAGGTTCCGTCCATGTCTCAAGCTTTGGTGACCGCCAACCTGCCGGTGCCGAGTGTCGTCGGCAGCCTGGATGCTTATATCTCGGCGGTCCATCGGATTCCGGTGCTCAGCCAGGACGAGGAGCAGGCGCTGTCGCGCCGCTACAACGAACAGGAAGACCTTGAATCCGCCCGCAAACTGGTCATGTCCCACCTGCGCTTCGTGGTGCACGTGGCGCGTGGCTACAGCGGCTATGGTCTGCAGATCGCCGACCTGATCCAGGAAGGCAATATCGGCCTGATGAAGGCTGTGAAGCGATTCGACCCGGATCAGGGCGTGCGCCTGGTGAGCTTCGCCGTGCACTGGATCCGTGCCGAAATGCACGAGTTCATCCTGCGCAACTGGCGCATCGTCAAGGTCGCCACGACCAAGGCGCAGCGCAAGCTGTTCTTCAACCTGCGCAAGAGCAAGAAGCGCCTGGGCTGGATGAACGCCGAAGAAGTCCGCACGGTGGCCAAGGATCTGGGCGTGCCCGAAGCGACGGTGCGCGAGATGGAATCGCGTCTGTCGGGCCGTGACATTGGCTTCGAAGCCCCGGCGGATGCCGAGGACGATGCCAAGCCGGCACCGGAAGCGTTCCTGATCGACGATGGCGCCGACCCGTACGACAACGTGGCCGATGCCGACCAGGCCGACAACCAGCTCGACACCTTGTCGGCGGCGTTGAAGAACCTGGACGAGCGCTCGCGCGACATCATCCAGCGCCGCTGGTTGAACGAAGACAAGGCCACGCTGCAGGATCTTGCGGACGAGTACGGCGTTTCCGCCGAACGCATCCGCCAGGTCGAGGCCAACGCCATGAAGAAGATGCGCGGCCTGTTCGCGGCCTGATTCTTCTCTGTCGGCGTAAGATGACAAGCGGCCCCTCCAGGGGCCGTTTGCCTTTGCGAGGACACGGCTGTCCCCGCGTTCTCACCACCGGATCCCCGTTTGTAGTGCCGTCATGCCCCGAGTGCTGGTCATCGAAGACGACGAAACCACCGCGCGAGAAATCGTCGCGGAGTTGAGCGCGCACGGCATGTTCGCGGAATGGGTGGCCAACGGCCGCGATGGCCTGGCGCATGCGCTACAAGGCGGCTACGACCTGATCACGCTGGACCGTATGCTGCCCGGCATGGATGGCATCGACGTGGTGGCCGAATTGCGCCGTGCCGGCAGCGATGCGCCGGTGCTGATGATCAGCGCCTTGAGCGATGTCGACGAGCGCGTGCGCGGCTTGCGCGCGGGCGGCGACGACTACCTCACCAAGCCCTTCGCGCCGGATGAAATGTCGGCGCGCGCGGAAGTGCTGCTGCGCCGTCGCCAGCCGCAGTCAGTGCAGCGCCTGCGCGTGGCCGACCTGGAGCTGGATCTGGTCAGCCACGTGGCGTATCGCGGTGGCCAGCCGCTGACCCTGCTACCCACCGAATATCGCCTGCTCGAATTCCTGATGCGCAATTCCGGGCAGGTGCTGACCCGCACGATGATTTTCGAGACGGTGTGGGGTTTCCATTTCGATCCCGGCACCAATGTGATCGACGTGCATATCGCGCGTTTGCGGCGCAAGATCGACGGCGCCGGCCAACCGGCGTTGATCCACACTGTGCGCGGCACCGGCTATATGCTCGCGGCCGCCAATGAAACTGCCCCGGTGGTGTCATGAAAGCACGTCCCAACAGCTGGCATTCGACCACCTCGAGGTTGATCCTCATCTACGGCGCCTTGTTCGTCGTATGGGGCGCGGTGCTGGTCGGTGCGATCCAGTGGGAAACCACGCGCTATCTCAACAGCGTCATCGACCAGATGCTGCAGCAGCGCATGCATTACATCGCCTCGACCGATCCCGCCCGCCTCGCCACCACGGTGGATGCGGCTGCCGCGATCGACCCGCACGGCATCATGTCGGTGGGGTTGTTCGACAAGGATCACCAGCCGGTGGCGGGCAATATCGACCACCTGCCGACCTCGCTGCTGCGCGACGGACAGGTGCATCTGCTCAAGCATGGCTTGCCGCGTTCCGACCGCGATGCGGAGCGTGTGCGCGCACGTGGCCTGGCTTCGACGCTGCCCAATGGCGACATCCTCGTCATTGCCAAGGACATCAGCACCATCGACGGCATCGGCGCGATCGTTCGACGTGCGCTGCTTTGGGGCATCTCACTGACCATCATTCCCGGCCTGCTCGGCGGTTTCCTGTTGCGTCGCGGTCCGGAGAAGCGCATCCGCGCGCTGCAGGATGCAACCGATCCCATCCGGCAAGGTGATCTTTCCAAGCGCCTGCCGATCAGTCGGCGCGGCGACGAGCTCGACCAGCTGGCGGGCATCGTCAACACGATGCTGGGCGAGATCGAGCGCTTGATGAATGAAGTGAAGGGCGTCTGCGACAACATCGCGCACGACCTGCGCACGCCGCTGACGCGCTTGCGCGCACGCCTGTATCGCACGCAGCAGCAACTTGATGGGGAGCCCGAATCGGCCCTGGTGGAATCGTGCATCGTCGATATCGACGAGGTGCTGACGCGGTTCCGCGCGCTGCTGCGTGTGTCCGAACTCGAAGACCGTCATCGCGCCGCTTGCTTCGACGAAGTGGACGTGGGGCAGGTGCTGCGTCAGGTGCACGAGTTCTACGCGCCTGTCGCCGAGGATCGTGGCCAGACCTTCGAGGTCGACATCCAGTCGCTGCAGCCCGTGCGCGCCGATGCGCATCTGCTGTTCGAAGCGCTGGCGAACCTGGTGGGCAATGCCATCAAGTTCACCCCGGCGGGCGGCAAGGTGAGCCTGCGCGCCAGCATGGACAAGCGTGGCCCGCGCGTGGACGTGATCGACAGCGGCCCGGGTATTCCGGCCGACGAGCGCGACGCGGTGACGCGTCGCTTCTACCGCGGCGACAACAGTCGCACTACCGGCGGCTCGGGCCTGGGGCTCAGCATCGTCAGCGCCATCGTGCGTCTGCACGGCTATGCGCTCGACATCGGCGATGCCAGCAGCAACGGTGCGCGACTGACTTTGTATTGCTACGCACTCGCGCCGGACGAAAAAGTCGGCACCTGCCTGTCCCGCTCCGTGCCGGAAGTCACGCCGATGACGGCCTGAGGGCCGATCGGCCAGATGAAGATAGTTTCATCTGCGTGCGCAATGCAGGCGCCACGTAGAACATGAAATTATCTTCATCCTCCATGCTCTATTGAGAGTTTTCGCTGCATGCGAAAATTTGCCGCGACGCATCATTTCGCGCACGGAAATCCCCCGCATGCTTGGCATCGTCCGGATCGCGCTCACGCGGCCCTACACATTCATCGTTTTCGCCCTGACCATCCTCATCTTTGGTGTGATGTCGGCGGCACGAACGCCCACCGACATCTTTCCGGAAATCAATATTCCGGTGATCGCCGTGTCCTGGCAGTTCACCGGCATGACGCCCGACCAGATGTCCGGCCGCATGAACACGCCGTTCGAGCGCGTGCTCACCACGACCGTCAACGACATCGAGCACATCGAGTCGGAGTCGATCAATGGCATGGGCATCACCAAGATCTTCTTTCAGCCGGGCGTGAACATCGCCACGGCCAATGCCCAGGTGACGGCGATTGCGCAGACGATCCTGAAGCAGATGCCCGCCGGCGCCACGCCGCCGCTGATCGTGAACTACAACGCGTCCACGGTGCCGATCCTGCAGGTGGCGCTATCCGGCAAGGGCCTGTCCGAGCAGCAGCTGGGCGACCTTGGCTTGAACCAGTTGCGTCCGC
Source organism: Dyella sp. 05T440 (assembly GCF_056395965.1). Classification (NCBI taxonomy): domain Bacteria; kingdom Pseudomonadati; phylum Pseudomonadota; class Gammaproteobacteria; order Lysobacterales; family Rhodanobacteraceae; genus Dyella; species Dyella sp. 05T440. The sequence continues at coordinate 5,872 of NZ_JBFTKN010000018.1, read as the reverse complement.
AGCTGGTGACGGTGCCGGGCGCGGCGATTCCCTATCCGTTCGGCGGCAAGACGCGCCAGGTGCAGCTGGACGTGGATCCGGCGGCGCTGCAGGCGCGCGGCCTGTCCACCCAGGACGTGGCGAACGCGCTGGCCAACCAGCAGCAGATCAGCCCGATCGGCACGCAGAAGATCGGCAAGTACGAATACGTGATGGAGCTGAACAACGCCGCCACCCACGTGGACGAACTGGAAGACCTGCCGGTCAAGATGGTCAACGGTACGACGATCTATGTGCGCGACGTTGCCCATGTGCGCGACGGTGCCCCGCCGCAGACGAACATCGTGCACGTGGATGGCGTGCGCTCGACGATGCTGTCGATCCTGAAGAACGGCTCCACCTCCACCCTCGCCATCGTGGCGGGCGCGCGCCAGAAGCTGGTGGAGATGAAGGATTCGCTGCCGGACAACCTGACCATCAAGCCGATCGGCGATCAGTCGGTGTTCGTGCGCGCCTCCATCGATGGCGTGGTCCGCGAAGGCATCATTGCCGCGGCGCTGACCAGCTTGATGATCCTGTTGTTCCTGGGCAGCTGGCGCTCGACCCTGATCATCACCACGTCGATTCCGCTGGCGGTGCTGGGCTCGGTGTTCACGCTGTCGGCGATCGGCCAGACGCTCAACATCATGACGCTGGGCGGCCTGGCGCTGGCGGTGGGCATCCTGGTGGACGAAGCCACGGTGACCATCGAGAACATCAACTGGCACCTGGAGCAGGGCAAGGACGTCATCACCGCGATCGTGGATGGTTCGGCGCAGATCATCGTGCCGGCATTCGTCTCGCTGTGCTGCATCTGCATCGTGTTCGTGCCGATGTTCTTCCTGCCGGGCGTGGCGCGCTATCTGTTCGTGCCGATGGCGGAGGCGGTGATCTTCGCGATGATCTTCTCCTTCATCCTGTCGCGTACGCTCGTGCTGACCATGGCGAAGTACCTGTTGCAGGCGCATCCGGCGACGGTGGACGAGCACGGCCAGCATATCGAGCAGCCGGCGCCGAAGACGGTGCTCGGCCGCTTCCAGCAGGGCTTCGTCAATCGCTTTGAGAAATTCCGTGCCGGTTATAGCGGCGTGCTGCATCTGGCGCTGGAAAACCGCAAGGTGTTCGTGATCGGCTTCCTCGCCTTCGTGCTGTTGTCGTTCGCGCTGTTGCCGGGGCTGGGCAGCAACTTCTTCCCCGATGTCGATGGCGGCCAGATCCTGGTGCATGCACGCGTCCCTGTGGGCACGCGTGTGGAGACGACGGCGGCGGAATTTGCGGATATCCAGAAGGCCATTCGTCAGGTGATACCGCCGGACGAACTGGACGCGATGATCGACAACATCGGCCAGTACTCCAGCTCGATCAACACGATCTACAACAATACCGGCGAAGTGGGTGAGTCCGACGGCGATATCCAGATCTCGCTGAAGGAAGGTCATCACCCAAGCGCGGAGTACGTGAAGGTCCTGCGCGAAAGGCTGCCGCGGTTGTTCCCGGGCACCACGTTCTCGTTCCCGCCGGCGGACATCGTCAGCCAGATCCTGAACTTCGGTTCGCCCGCGCCGATCGATCTGCAGATCCGCGGCAGGAGCCTGGAGAAGGACTTCGCGTACGCCAACATCCTGCTCAACAAGCTGCGCCAGATTCCCGGCGTGGTCGATGCACGCCTGCAGCAGTCGCAGGCGCAGCCGGCGTTCCGCATCGACGTGGACCGCACGCGTGCACAGTTGCTGGGCCTGACCGAAGGCGACGTGACCAACAGCCTGATCGCCGACCTTTCCGGTACGGCGCAGGTGGCGCCGACGTATTGGTTGAATCCGGACAACAACGTCACCTATCCGATCTCCGCCCAGGTGCCGCAGTACCAGCTGGACTCGCTGGCGCAGCTGAGCAATCTGCCGATCACCGCCAAGAGTGGCGGCAATCCGCAGGTGCTGGGCGCACTGGCCGACATCACGCGCACGCATCGCAACACCATCGTGAGCCAGTACAACATCCAGTCGATGGTGGAGATCTATACGGCCATCCAGGGCCGTGATCTTGGCGCGGTAGCCGGTGATATCCAGAAGGTGCTGGACGACACCAAGAAAGACCTGCCCAAGGGCGCGAACGTGGCGCTGCTGGGCCAGGTGCAGACCATGCACGACGCCTATTTCGGCCTGTTGTTTGGCCTGCTGGGTTCGGCGGTGCTGGTGTATCTGCTGATCGTGGTGAACTTCCAGTCCTGGACCGATCCGTTCGTGATCATCACTGCCTTGCCTGCGGCGCTCGCCGGCATCGTATGGATGCTGTTCGTCACGCACACCACGTTGTCGGTGCCGGCACTCACGGGCGCCATCATGTGCATGGGTGTGGCGACCGCCAACTCGGTGCTGGTGGTGAGTTTCTGCCGCGAGCGCCTGGCCATCCACGGCGACGCCACGCTGGCGGCGCGCGAGGCAGGCTTCGTGCGCTTCCGTCCGGTGCTGATGACCGCGCTGGCCATGATCATCGGCATGGTGCCGATGGCGCTTGGCCTGGGCGACGGCGGTGAGCAGAACGCACCGCTGGGTCGCGCCGTGATCGGTGGCCTGCTGTTTGCGACCACCGCCACGCTGATCTTCGTTCCCGTCGTTTTCTCCATTGTGCATGCGCGTTACAAGCACGCGCCTGACGCTGATTCGGCTGACCATGCCGGAGTACCCGCCCATGTCTGAACATACCCAGCTTCCTGAGGTCCACTTGTCGCCGCGTCGTCTGCGACTGGCCGCCGTGATCGCTGCCGTCGTCTTCGGCTCGATCGTGGTGATCGGCGTGACCACCCGCATCGTGCAGGCGCGCAACCTGCACCAGTGGACCGACGAACAGGCCATCCCCACCGTCGTCATCTCCGAACCCGAATCCGCCAACGGCTCCTCGCCGCTGGAACTGCCCGCGCAGATGGATGCGTTCACCAACGCTCCGATCTTCGCGCGCACCAGCGGTTACCTGAAGTCGTGGGACAAGGACATCGGCGCGCAGGTGAAGGCGGGCGATGTGCTCGGGGTCATCGATACGCCCGATCTCGACCAGCAACTGCTGCAGGGTCTGGCCGACCTGGCCAGTGCCAAGGCCAATGCCGCGCTCGCCGGCACCACGGCGAAACGCTGGCAGGTACTGCGCCAGACCGATCCCGATTCGGTCTCGCAGCAGTCGGTCGACCAGTTCAACGGCGATCTCGCCGCCAAGCAGGCACTGGCCAATTCGGCGCAGGCCAACGTCGATCGACTGAAGGCGCTGAAGTCGTACGCCAGGCTGGTGGCTCCGTTTGATGGCCGCGTGACCGCCCGCAACACCGACGTGGGCGCGCTGATCACCGCTGACACCAGCGGTACCGGCACGCCGCTGTTCACCGTCTCCGACACCAGCAAGCTGCGCGTGTATGTGCGCGTGCCGCAGGTGTATGCACCGGCCATCCATCGCGGCGACGAAGCCACGCTGAGCGTGCCGGAGTATCCGGGCAAGTCGTTCACCGCCAAGGTGGAAGCGGACGCCCGCTCGATCACGCCGACCTCGGGCACCACCCTGGTGCAGCTGCTGGTCGACAACCCCGACGGCAAGCTGCTGCCGAGCAGCTATGCGAGCGTGAGCTTCAAGATCGGTTCGGGCGCACTGGGTCTGCGCGTGCCGGCCGAAGCGCTGATCTTCGACGACAAGGGCCTGCATGTCGCCACGCTGGACGCGAGCGATCACGTGCACTTCAAGAAGGTCACCATCCGCCGCGACTACGGCAAGACCATCGAAGTGGGCTCGGGCCTGGTCGGCAATGACCGCGTGATCATCAACCCGCCGGACGGCCTGGCCGATGGCGACGAAGTGCGCATTGCGAAGAACCCGCAGGCGGGCAAGCCTCATGACAAAGCGTAAGTACATCGCCACGAAACTCGCCGTGACGGTGGCGGCTACGTTGGTGCTGGGCGCCTGTTCGATGGCGCCGACGTACAAGACACCGGACGCACCGGTGGCCGATCAGTATCAGCAGCAAAACGGCCCGTGGACGCCGGCACAGCCGGCCGACCAGTTGCCGCGCGAAGGCTGGTGGAAGCTGTACGGCGACGATCGCCTCAACGGGCTCGAGGACCAGCTGATTGCGCACAATGCCGATCTTGCCGCGGCGCTGGCCAGTTATCGGCAGTCGCGCGACGTGCTGGCCCAGGTGCGTGCTGACCTGTTTCCGCAGATTTCCGCGGGCGCGGGTGCGACCCGCAATCGCCAGTCGCTCAACTCGCCGCTGCACGGCACGACGTCGCCCGAGTACTACAACCTGAATTCGGTCCAGCTGCAGGCCTCGTACGAAGTGGACCTGTGGGGCCGCGTACGCGACAACGTGGCAGCCGGACGCGCAGAAGTGCAGGCATCGGCAGCCGATCTCGCCTCGACTCGCCTCAGCCTTGAAGCGACGCTGGCCGATACCTATCTGCAGCTGTTGGGCGCCGATCGCCAGATCGACCTGTTGCAGAGTACGGTGGACGCCTATCAACGCGCGCTGCAGCTAACGACCACGCTGCACGCTGGCGGCGCGGTCTCCGGACTCGACGTGGATCGCGCGCAGACGCAGCTGTCGTCCACCAAATCCGCGCTCTCGCAGGCCAAGGCGCAGCGTGAGGTGTTGCAGCACGCGATTGCCGTGTTGGTGGGGCAGTCGGCGTCGACCTTTGCAATCGATGCGAAGACCGATCTGCCGGCTCTGCCAACGGTCCCGGTCGGCATACCGTCGACGCTGTTGCAGCGTCGTCCGGACATCGCCGCGGCCGAACGCCGTACGGCGGAGGCGAACTCGCAGATCGGCGTGGCGCGTTCGGCGTTCTTCCCGTCGCTGACCTTGAGCGCGGCCGGCGGCTATTCCAGCGGCGCCTGGGGCAACCTGCTCAATGCGCCGAGCCAGATGTGGGCGTTGGGTCCGAACCTGTTGCTGAGCGTGTTCGATGGTGGCCTACGTCGCGCCAAGGTGGCGCAGGCGCACGCGGCGTTTGACGAAGCCAGTGCGCAGTATCGCGGTACCGTGTTGGCTGCCTTCCAGCAGGTGGAGGACAACCAGTCGTTGATCAATAACTTCGGCAATGCCTTGGTGGATCAGAACGATGCGACCAATGCCGCGGACAAGACGCTGAAGCTTTCCACTGCGTTGTACAAGCAGGGGGCCAATAGTTATCTCGACGTGGTGACGGCGCAGGTGGATGCGCTCAATGCGCATCTGAGTTTGTTATCGCTGCAGACGAATCAGCTGCGGGCGAGCGTGCAGTTGGTGCGGGCGTTGGGTGGTGGCTGGACGAGCGATGACATCACGCCGGATCATCTGACCGCGGATGCGAAGGCGCAGGGCCTGAAGTGATTCTTCAGGCTTGATTCGACGATTCGGTGTGGGTGATTTTTTGCTCGTCATCCCGGCGCAGGCCGGAGGCGCTTTTCAACAGCCGCATGGCTGGTCATCCAGGGCCTCGGTTTCTGGTTGTCGCGTTGCGGCCAGGGTGCCGCCTACGCGGCGGGCGTTTCGAACGGCTGCCGCCGCTCGAGTCACTTTTCTTTTGCTGGCCCAAAAGAAAAGTAACCCAAAGAAAATGGCCTGATAACGCCCGCAGCATCGTGCTGGGATAAGCCCGATCGCTCGAGGCGCGTCTGGCGGGACAACCTCCGAGGGTACACAGCGGGTACTTCCAAGCGCTGCGCAACGCGCCCGAATCGCTGAGGACTTAGAGCGGGGCCTCGCTGCGCATTGGCTTCGGGCATCGCCCCCTCCTTTGCCGCGCCTGCCGCTTGTCTGTGGGAGCGCACCCTGTGCGCGACAAACCTACGGAGCGGTACACCGCAGCGTGGCTGTCGCGCACAGGGTGCGCTT
>NZ_JBFTKN010000017.1:0-91836 GCF_056395965.1 Dyella sp. 05T440 | reverse complement strand
CCCTTCGGGCTTTCCTCCACCCGCCCGCCGCGTCATACGGGGACCCCGAGGGCGAAGAGCCACACCAAGAGCCGAACAACGCCAGGCGCTACTGGGCCGGGCAGGTCTTTTGTAGGAGCGCACTTGTGCGCGACCAACCGACGGAGCGGCACGTCCAGGTGGTGCGGTCGCGCACAAGTGCGCTCCTACAAGGGAGGGCGAAGGTCCGTGGATGGCGGATCAATCTTGCCGGTCGGCTCTTCTGTGGGAGCGCACCCTGTGCGCGACAAACCTACAGAGCGGTACACTCCTGCGTGGCTGTCGCGCACAGGGTGCGCTCCCACAGACAGGCGGGCGCGACAGGGGGCGGCGGCTAATGTCGATGCGAGGCAGAAATCGGGAACCCGCTATTCGGTGCCATGGAGGACCCCAATCGCCGCCCAAACCCAACAAGACCCACCTCCAGAGTTGAGCCCCCACCCATCGCATCGCTATCCTCCACCCCATGCCCCGCCTTTTGCTCCGCCACCTCCGCCGCTGCCGCACCTTGCTGGTGCTGGTGATGTGCGCGTGGCTGGCGCTGTCCAGCGTGGCCTGGGCGATGCCGCGGCATGACGATTGCTGTCCGTCGACGGCGGCCATGGGCATGATGACCATGCAGCACGCGTCGCCGGATCACGCGCCGGCGCATCCCTCGAACGTGATGTCCGATAGCTGCTGCAGCCACGCTCCCGCGAGTGTGCCGCTGTCGATGGTGCCGCACGTACTGCATGTGCGGGCCGATGGTTCGCCGCGGCAGTCGCATCGCGAGGCTGCGCCGCAACCCGTCTACGAACCACCGCTGCGGCCACCGGTCGCCTGATTCTCCGTTGAAGGCAACGGGCCGGCACGCGTCGGCCGATTCGATGCGCCTGCATGCGGGCGCGCGGCACGGAGCAATGCAATGAACAAGCAGGAACCGCGCGGTTTTCAACTGCCGCGCCGGCGGTTTGTACAAGGTCTGGCGCTGGGCGGCGTCGCTGCCGGGCTGGGCCTTTGGCGCGGCAATGCGATGGCGCAGGTGGCAGCGCCGCGGACGGAGTTGCGTGGCAACCATTTCGAACTGGAGATCGATGAGCTGCCGGTGGACTTCACCGGCCGCAGGCGCGTCGCCACCGTGGTGAACGGTCAACTGCCGGCGCCGCTGTTGCGCTGGCGGCAGGGCGAGACGGTGACGCTGCGCGTGCGCAATCGCCTCAAGGTCAGCAGCTCCATCCACTGGCATGGCATCGTGTTGCCGGCGGATATGGACGGAGTGCCGGGTCTGAGTTTCGACGGGATTCCCGCCGGGGGCGAGTACACCTATCGGTTCACGGTGAACCAGTCGGGTACGTACTGGTACCACAGCCATTCGCGCTTTCAGGAGCAGACGGGTCTGTACGGTCCGATCGTGGTCGAGCCACGCGAGGGCGAGCGCCATCGTGCAGACCGCGACTACGTGGTGATGCTCAACGACTGGACCGATCTCGATCCGGAAACGATTTACGCGAACCTCAAGAAGCAAAGCGACTACTACAACATCGGCAAGCGCACCGTGGGCGACTTCATCCACGACGCCAATGGCGCAGGCATCGCCAAGGCCCTGGACGAACGCCGCATGTGGAACCAGATGCGGATGGATCCCAGCGACCTGGCTGACGTTTCTTCCGTCGCCTATACGTATCTGACGAACGGTTGCACGCCGGCAGGCAACTGGACCGGTATGTTCGATGCAGGCGAGAAAGTGCGGTTGCGTTTCATCAACGGTTCGTCGATGACGTTTTTCGACGTGCGCATACCCGGCTTGAGCATGACCGTGGTCGCTGGGGACGGTCAGGCCATCGAGCCGGTGAACGTGGACGAATTTCGCATCGGCACTGCCGAGACCTATGACGTGATCGTGCAGCCGTCGGCCGATCGTGCGTGGACGATTTTTGCGCAGAGCATGGACCGTACCGGTTATGCGCGCGCCACGCTGGCACCGCGTGCAGGGATGGCGGCTGAAGTGCCTTCGCTCGATGCGCGTCCCTTGCTCGCCATGGGCGACATGATGGGCACGATGGATCACGGCGCGATGGGACACGACATGCCCGGCATGGACATGGGCGGCATGCCGGGGATGGCGATGTCGCATGGTCACGAGGGAGCCGCGCCGTTGAAGACGGGACCCGAGGTGGATGCGCGCGTGACCACACCACGCAGCAATCTCGACGACCCGGGCGTGGGCCTGCGCGACAACGGGCGCCGAGTGCTCACGTACGCCGATCTGCACGCCGTCGATGCGCCCATTGCTCCGCGCGTAGATCGTGAGATGACGCTGCGCCTGACCGGCAATATGGAGCGTTACCTGTGGTCGTTCGACGGCAGGCGCTATTCCGGGGCGGAGCCGCTGCGGTTGCACTACGGCGAGCAGGTGCGCATCGTGCTGGTGAACGACACCATGATGACGCACCCCATCCACCTGCATGGCATGTGGAGCGAAATCGAGTCGCCCGACGGCAATTTCCAGGTGCGAAAGCACACCGTGATGGTGCAGCCGGCGCAGCGCATCGCCTATCGCGTGAATGCGGATGCCCTGGGCCGCTGGGCCTATCACTGCCATCTGCTGTACCACATGGAAGCGGGCATGTTCCGCGAAGTGGTGGTGGCATGAGCCGCGCATCCAGGCGATGGATCATGGCGTGCCTTGGCGCGCTGCCGATGAGCCTGCTGGCGCAGAGCATGGACATGCAGGACATGCCGGGCATGGCCATGCCGATGCCTCAAGGCGGCGTGGCGCCATCACACGCGAACCAGCAAACTCCGTCGCAGCATGACGACATGCAGCACGGCAGCCATGACATGGCGAATATGGATGAGGCCACGGTGTTGCCGGCCAACGGCCACATAGCGCCGCCGCCACCGCAATACGTGCTGCATGACATGTCGCCCTCGCAGATGAACGCGATGATGCAGATGGACGACAACGAATCGATCGGCATGCTGCTGGTCGACCGGCTCGAGCGCAGTCGCAGCACCTCTGGTGACTACGCGACCAACTGGGAAGCCGAAGGCTGGTATGGCAATCCCATCAACCGCCTGTGGCTGAAGACCGAAGGCGAGCGCGGCAGCGACGGCACGCAGGATGCTCGCATCGAAGCGCTCTGGAGTCATGCCTGGACCAGCTTCTGGGACGGGCAGCTGGGCGCGCGCCAGGATTTCGGCCAGGGTCCGAATCGCACATGGCTGGCGATGGGCGTGGAAGGCCTGGCGCCGTATTGGTTCGAAACGCAGGCCACGTTCTACGTGGGCGAACAGGGGCGTACCGCGCTGCGCGTGGAGACCAGCTACGACCTGCGCTTCACGCAGAAGCTGATCCTGACGCCAAAGCTGGAGGTCAATCTCTACGGCAAGGACGATCCGCAGCGCGGCATCTCATCCGGCCTTTCCGAAGTCGAGGCGGGTCTGCGTCTGCGCTATGAAGTCAGTCGCAAGTTTGCGCCGTATATCGGCGTGGATTGGGCGCGACGGTTTGGCGATATTCAAAGCGAGCCCGGCTTGCCGCCCGTGCATGCGCGCGAGACAACGTGGGTGGCAGGTGTGCGCTTGTGGTTTTGAAGGTGAGCAGCGGGATGCCGACACCCGTCGGTATCCCGTGTCCTCAGCAAACATCGCAGGCCCGCAGCTTCAGTAGCCCACCGTGATCCGCTGCCGACGCGCATCGTTCTTCTCGACCCGGTCCAGCAAGGCCACCGCGTAATCGGGCACGCTGATATGGCTCTTGCCGTTGGCGTCCACCAGCAACTGGTCGCTGCCGACGCGATACTTGCCGGTGCGCGGGCCGTCTTCGAGCAGCGCAGAGGGACTGATATACGTCCATTCCACCGCGTTCTTGTCGTGGCGGAACACTTCCAGCGCCTTGATCTGGCCTTGGGCTTCGTCCTTCCATGCCGCAGGAAAGTGCGGGTCATCGATCACGCGCACGCCAGGCGAGGTTTCCAGCGACGCAGCGCCGCCCACCCATACCAGGCGCTTCACGCCCGCCTTGGGCAGGTAGTCGAGCACTGTCGCGGCGATGGCAGGCACCGCGTCGTTGGAGCCATCGCGACGGGCCGAGATGCTCACGATGAGAACGTCGGAACCACGTACCGCGTCCAGCCAGCTTTCCGGATCGGCGATATCACCGGTGACGACGTCGACGCGGTCGTCCCTGGCAGTCAGGCGCGACGGATCACGCACGATGGCGGTGACATCGGCACCGCGTGCAAGCGCTTCGTCGAGGATGGCGTGGCCGACATGGCCGGTAGCGCCGAACAAGGCGATCTTCATGGGTAGTGCTCTCCAGCGGGGATAGGGGAGTGCGGGGGACGATGACGGGGCTGCCGTGAAAAAACTGCCAGCGCCACCAACAAGGCCCAGCATGCGCCCGCGACAGATCCAGATAAACGCATCAAAGGGGAATTCACTGTAAAGTTTAAGTTGACAGTACGGAGGATGGCATGGCCGAGGTCAATCTCAATCGCTTGTCCGTGTTCACCGCGCTGGTGCGCGCGGGCTCATTCACCGCGGCAGCCGACGTGCTCGGCATGACCAAGGCCATGGTGAGCCAGCACATCGCCCGCCTGGAGACCGAGCTGGGCGTAACGCTGTTGTCGCGCAGCACGCGGCGCATGACCTTGACCGAGGCCGGCAGCACGTTTCACGCCGCCTGTTTGAGCATTCTTGCCGAGGCCCAGGCTGCGATCGCCCAGGTCGGGCGCAGTCAGGAGCAACCCAGCGGCACGCTGAGGCTCACTGCCACCGGCGATTACGGCACGGCCGTGGTCGCGCCGGCGCTGGCGCAATTCCTGCGCGAGCATCCGTCGTTGCAGGCGGATCTGGTGCTCAACGATCACATGAGCGACCTGATCGCCGAGCGTTTCGACCTGGCCATCCGCATGGGCTGGTTGCGCGATTCCAATCTGCGTTCCACCCGCCTGAGCACGTTTCGCCAGTTGATGGTCGCTGCGCCTGAGTATCTCGCGCGCTGCGGGCAGCCGCGTGTGATCACCGATCTCGCATCGCACGACTGGGTCGCGCTCACCCTGCTGGCCACGCCACTGCGCTGGACCTTCACCGCGCCCGACGGCACACGACGCACCGTGCGCATGCGCCAGCGCGTGCAAGCGAACAATGTGACGACCGCACATGCGCTGGTATGCCATGGTGCGGGCGTCAGCGTGCTGCCGGATTATCTGGTCACGGAAGATATCCGCCAGGGCAGGCTGGTCGTGCTGATGGCGCAATACAGCTTGCCGGTGTGTGGCATCTACGCGGTGTATCCCGGGCGCCAGCCGCCGGCCAAGGTGCGCGCCTTTATCGACCACCTGCGCGCGACGCTCGCTGCTTCGGGCTGATGGCCTCAGACCTGGAACATGTAGAACAGATAGGCCACGAACAGGATCAGGTGCACGGCGCCCTGCAGCACGTTGGTGTGACCGCTGGAAAACGTCACCAGGCTCACCGTCAGCGTGAGCAGGAACAACACCAGGTCGGTGTGCTGCAGGCCAAGCTCGATGGGATGCGCGGTGAGCTGGCTGATGACGAGGATGGCCGGAATAGTGAGGCCGATGGTCGACAGTACCGAGCCCAGGAAGATGTTCACCGAGCGCTGCATATGGTTGCCGCGCGCGGCACGCACGGCGCCGATGCCTTCCGGCGTGGCGACCAGCACGGCCATCACCAGTCCGGCCAGCGCCGCCGGTTTGCCCAGCGTTTCCACGACGTAATCGATCGGGTGGGCGAGCTTTTCCGCCAGATACACGACGGGAACCATATAGGCCAGCAAGAGCAGCGCGTGAAAGGTGGTGCGTGTCGCGCCTCCTTGCATTTCAGAAGGGCTTTCGTCGTCGTCCTCCACGGCCGCGAAATAGGCACGGTGGCGACGGGTCTGCAGGCCGATGAACGCGATGTACAACCCGGCGCAGATCACCGCGAGGAAGACCTCTTGCGCCAAGGTGAGCGTCTTGTGCGGGTCGATGGTGTAGTTGGGCATCACCAGCGCCAGGATGCCCAATGGAATGACGACGGCCAGGTAGGCGTTCGCGCCCTGCAGGTTGTACTGCTGCTCGCGATGCCGCCAGCCACCGACCAGCAGCGACAGGCCGACCATGCCGTTGAGCACGATCATGGTGACGGCGAACAAGGTGTCGCGCGCGAGCGTGGGGTTGTTCGCCCCGTGCAGCATGATGGCGGTGATGCTGATCACTTCGATGGTGGTGATCGACAGCGTCAGCACCAAGGTGCCATAGGGTTCGCCCAGCTGTTCGCCCAGGTGTTCCGCGTGTCGCACTACGGCCAGGGCGGAACCCAGGATCACGGTGAACAGCCATCCAAAAATGACGGCGAGCCACAGCGGATGATCGAGCCCGTCCAGCAGTCGCGGACCAAAGAGCAGGAAGGCGAGGGCGGTGGCCGCACTGATGGCCAGGAACCACTCGCGCCGCACGATTCTTGGGAATCCGACCCGCGTCATCGCAAGCACCTCCCCGAAAGCCATGATCGACGCTGGGCGTCGTGCACGTTCACCCGGTGGCGTGAGTCACCGTAGCGACGGCGGCCTATTCAACCACATTGTGGCTTTCGGCCGTGCCCAGCAATTCCGGCTGGGTGGTCGCCGTCTGTTTGCGCGTCAACAGCGGGTGAATAAACACGGCAGCCAGGATCACCGCCACGCCGACATAGAACCAGCCATCCAGTTGGCGCTGCTCGCCCAGCAGCAGTATCGCCAATACGATCGCGTAGACCGGCTCCAGGTTGGTCACCATCTGCGTGCCGAAGGCGCTCATATGGCGCAAGGCCACCAGTGCCAGGGCGAACGGCAGCAACGTGCAGCCGAACGAGAGCACGGTGAGCAGGGTGGCGTCGTGCAGGCTGGGCCATACAAACGCAGGCCCGGAGTGCGGTAGCAGCGGAGCCAGCAACGTAAGGAATAACGTGCCGGTACCCAGCTCGATGCAGGTGACCGTGAGCGGGTCGCCGTGTTCCACCATGCGTTTGTTGAAGGCGCTGAACAGCGCAACCAGCAACGCTGAGAGTGCGCCCACGACGATGCCCATGCGCATGTCCATCGGCACGCCGCCCACGACCATCGCCACGCCGGGGACCACGGCGACGCCGATCAGCAGCTCGCGCGGATCGAACTTGCGGCGGGCGATCCACGGTTCCACCAGCGAAAGAAATACCGGCCCCAGCGCGATGCAGGTGGCGCCCACCGAGGCATTGGCAAGCTTGATGGCGGCGTAGAAGGTCAGCCAGTGCAGGGACACCAGCACGCCGATACCGGCATAAGCCCAGCGCAGTCTTGCCGGCATGGCCTTCAGGCCACGCCATACCCGTGGCACCAGCAACAGTGCGCCCGACACCAGCAGCATGCGCCACCACACCAGTTGCATGGCCGGCAGGGTGATCAGCTTGCCCAGGATGGCGGTGAAGCCCCAGAGCAGCACGCAGAAATGGATCTGCCAGCGGGCCTTGTTGACCGGTTGCATGCACGAATGTCGACGAAGAGGGAGTCCGGCATTCTAGCCTTGCGGCGCGATCATTAGTGCGTGGCGGCGGCCTTGGTCTTGTCCGGCAGCGGTGCGGTGCGCGCCTTGGATGCGCCGCGCATCTGCTCGAGCACGGTGGCGCAGGTGTTGTCCTGTTCGCCCTTGCTGGTGGCGACCAGCGGCAGCAGCGCGGCGACCGGTGCGGCGAACACGGCCAGCGCCACGGCGCCGCCGCCACGCAGGATCAGCGGCCCCGGCTGCACGCCGACATCGGGATCCTTGAGCGTGCCCTTCACATAGAGCGGCGAACGCAGGGAAAGGATGCGCACTCCCTTCGCTTCCGGCCGCACGTCGAGGTCCAGTTTTTCATTGGCGAAGTTGACCGTGCCATTCACGCGGATGGTGGCGTCTTCCGTGTCGAACACGAACAGCTGGGTCTGGTACAAGCCGTTGGTGGCCGACAGATCCGATGCCGCGCAATTGATCTTCACCGTCTTGTCGCCGAACAGCTTGACGATCACGATGTTCGCCACATTGAGGCCGGCCGTCTCCAGCAGTGCCTTGCTGATGGCGCCGTCGTTCATCAGCAGCTTCAGCTCGCCGGTGGAGGTGCCCATCAGTTCGCTCACCGAGTTGCCGCGCGCATTGAGCGCCGCGTCGCCATTGATCTCGCCAAAGCTGGTCTGCATCGGCGCGAACTTGGGGAACAGTTCCTTGAGCTTGAGGTGCCGCGCCTTGAGCTTGATGTCGCCCTTCATCGGGCTGGTGCTGCCGTCGAGGCGCAGGTTGCTGTCGATCTTGCCGCTGGCGAAATCGAAGCTCAGTGGACTGAGCGTCAGCACGCCGTTGGTCATCACGATGTGGGTCTGCAGCGCATCGATCGGCAGCGCCGTATCGCGCACGATCTTGGCCGCGCTGAACGTGACATCCGCATCCATCGCGCGCCAACGATCGGTGCGGAACGGCTCAACGGGCAACACCTTGTCGCTAGGTTGCGGTGTGGCGTCGCCGCGTTGATCTTTCTCTGCGTTGGAGTCCGCGCCGATCAAAGGAGCAAGGTCAGAGAAGCGCAGCAGCTGCGACTTCACCGTGCCGGTCAATGTCGGACGTGCACTGCCGGTGTCGAAGGCGAGATCGCCGGCCAGATCGCTGCCGCCCACCCGCCCGCGGAAATGATCGTAGGAGAAATGACTGGCGCCCTTTTTCAGGGTCGCGCGCAGATGGCCTTCGGTCGCATAGGGCGGCGTGTCGGGCAGGGTGACGCCAATCAGCGGATACAGCTTGGCCATGCTGCTGCCGGAGAACCACAGGCGGATATTGAGCGCGGCCAGGTGCAGCGGGTCGGTGAGCGTGCCCACCATGGCGATATGCGTATCTCCCACATGCATGTCGGCCTGCAGCGGGAACGGCTGGTCGGTCTCCTGCAGCGCGAGCACGCCGCCGGTCTTGCCGTTGCCGTCGACCGCGGCGCCCTGGTATTTGCCCTGGGCCTGGAATGCGAACTGGTAGGTGGCGCTGGTGTGGCCGGGTTGGTTTTCCTGTGTGCCCGCATCCTTCTCCAGCGTGGTCTTCGCATTGGCGCCGACGGTCTTGCTGGCCTGCTCGCGTGCATCGGCCGATTGCTGCGAGACGATGTCGCCATAGGGAATCGCGCGCTGCAGTGCCTCCATGGTGATCTGCAGATCGGCCTTGTTGATCGCATCGTTCAGCATGATATGACCGCGGTCAAAACCGATCGCATGCAGATCGAGTTTCCATGCCGAGGGGGTGGTGTTGTTGGTGAACGCAAACTCCCAGTTCGCCTGCCCTTGCGCATTGCGCTCCAGGTCGATGGCGGGCTGGGTGAGATAGAGCACCGGGATTTCCACCCGATGCACGATCAGCGGCAGCGGCGAAATGCGGAAGCGCAAGGCATCGAGCTGTGCAAAATGCGGTTGCTTGGTCCAGTCGGGATTGCCGATGCTGATGTTCTGCGCGATGAACTCCGGCCACGGCACCCAGCCTTCGATGCCGCTGGCGCGCTCTTCGCGTCGCCAGCGCACGCTCAGATCGCCATTGATGGCGAACGGTCGCCCCAAGGTTTCGCTGGCACGCGCATTGATGGTGGGCTTGAGACGATTCCAGTCGAACGTGGCGATCACGATCAACAACACCACGATCAGCGCCAGGCAGACGCCGATGATCCATGACACTATTTTCCAACCCCGCCGCATGCCTTGCTCCCGTGAGGGTCTGCGGCCATCCTGCCGGTGCGAGGGGTGAAGAGCGCGTCGTCTTTGGGTATAGGGCCGCGGCAATGTTCACGCAGCATGGCGCTGAACGCTGCCGACGCGTGGGATCAGGAACGTCGACTAACAGGGGAAAGGCATGCGCATGTTGGAACGAGGAGTGCTGTTGGCAGCGCTCGTGGTGGTAGCAGCCGGATGTTCGAAGAAGCAGGAAGTGGCACCGTTACCTGTGCCAGGCGAAACGGCCAGCGGTGGGGCCAAGCTTGCGTATGAGCACCACCTGCGCATCACCTTGCCTGAAGCAGAGATCCCAGCGCGCATGGCCGCCGTGCGAAAGGCGTGTGAGTCGGCACAGTTTGGCGCATGCAATGTGTTGCGCATCGAGCAGGGCGAAAACAGCGCGATGTTGACGCTGCGCGTGGTGCCGTCCGGCGTGGAGCCGCTGACCGGCATGGCCAGCAAGGATGGGACGGTGGCGTGGCGGCAAACCCGCGCTGAAGACCTGGCGGACGCGGTGAATGACAACGAGCAGAAGCTGCAGCAGCTGGAGGCTTATTCAGCGCAGATGGAACAGCTGGCGCAACGCAAGGACCTGGCCACCAGCGACCTCATTGCGCTGGGCCATGAACGCGCTCAGATCCAGGTGCAGCGCGAAAGCCTTCAGAACACGGCCGCGCAACAACAGCGGCGTCTCGACACCAATCTGCTACAGCTGGATTTCGCCGATAAGAGTGGCGGCCACCGGCTTGGTGTGTCGCTCGGCGAATGGATGGACCAACTATACGACGGCATTCGCGACGCCTTGTCGATGCTTGCCTATGGCATCCCGTTCCTGTTGCTGGCGTTCCCGCTGGCGTTGGGATGGCGCTGGATCTGGCGCCGCGTAACGCGCAAGTCCCGCCTGCGCGAAGCGCCCCCGCAGTAGCTGAAACCAGGACGTTGCCGCCAAGGAGCGGCAACGTCTGACTTGATCAGTGCGCCGGCTTGGCGTCGCGCACGGGAATGCTCACGCTGCACAGGTCCACCTTGTGCACCGGCAATCGATAGAAGTCGTCCAGGCGATTGCGCTTGGCATCCACCAAAGCCGCGAAGGTGGCGCTGTCGGTGCGAAGGACTTCCACGTGGGGGCGCTGGTCAGCGGGAAGATCGGCGGCGAGGCGCACGGAGGGGATCGCCACGCGTTGTTCGGCCTTTTCATAGAAGCCCAGCGGGCCGGTACCGCGCGGCAGGCCCGAAAGGTATTCCATGCCTTGCAGCACGCGGCCGACTACGGCGATGTTGCGATCGAGTGCGCGCGGCGATTGGCCGATCACGGCATAAAGCTCGCTGCCGCTGCCGGTTTCAGGATCGATGTCGCGGCCCACGCCGACCATGCCGTAGCAATGGGTCAGCCACTCTTGCTGGCTCGCCTTGTCGCGCGCTACCGGGAATCCTTCGGAGAAGCCGACTTCCGCTGCGTAGAAATCGCCGTCCTTCAACGCGGTAAACGGGAGCTTGGCGTCGTAAGGGCGGGTGTATTCCGGCGGCAGTCGGTCCTTGGCTGAGCCCAATGACTTGAGCTTGCTCTTGTCGCCGTCGTCGTCACTGGCCGGGTCGCCCCACTGGGTGACGAAGTTGTCGTGCACCCGCACGATGGCGAGGCCGTCGTAATAGTGCTCGTGCGCCATGGTGCGGATATTGGCCACATGCAGCGGCGCAAAATCGGGAGCCAGCTCGATCAGCACGCGCCCCTGCGGCAGCTGCATGACCAGCAGGTTCTGCGGGTCGGGCGTGCGCCACTCCTGCGCCTGCGACTTGGCCAGCAGTTCCTTCGGCGAGGGCGTATGGGCAGGCTTCGCTTCGTCGGCCGCCACGGTGGCGGACAGCGAGACAGCGAGCGCAAGGGCAAGGCATTGGCGCAGCAGCATGGAATCCCCCTCGTCGGAAAGCCAGCAAGGTAGCAGAGCTGTCCTGGCGCCTCCATGCCCATCCCTGTGGGAGCGCACCCTGTGCGCGACGGCCTCACCAGTGCCTGCGCACGTTCCGCCGCCCCGCGCAAGCCGCGAAACCGGCGCGCAGGTTCTCTACAATGCCGCCCCTTTGCCCGCTGCAGCACGCTCCCATGGACATCGTCGTCAACGAAGAACTCAAGGCCTATATCGACCCGCTCACCCCGGACGAATACGAGGCGCTGGAACGCAGCCTGCTCGCGGAGGGTTGCCGCGACTCGCTCGTGCTATGGGGCGACGTCCTGGTGGACGGTCACAACCGTTACGGCATCTGCCGCAAGCACGACCTGCCGTTCAACACGGTGCAGAACACGCGCTTCCAGTCGATGGAAGACGTGCACCTGTGGATGATCGAGCAGCACCTTGGACGTCGCAGCGTGTCCGATTTCCAGCGCGGCGTGCTGGCATTGCGCAAGCGCGAGATCCTGCAGGAGCGTCGCACGCGCACCAAGCCGGCGGAGCAGGAAACCGCACCGGCTGCCGACGAGGTGCCGCCGTCCCCGGCGGCCGACGTGGCCGAATCGCCCGCCAAGTCCGAGCCGCTGCCCAGCCGCCAGGCCATCGCGCGCGAGGCGAGGCTGAGCAACAACCAGGTGGTGATGATCGAAAAGATCCAGAAGCAGGCCGCACCGGAAGTGGTGGCGGCGGTGAAGTCCGGCGTGTTGTCGATCAATGCGGCGGCGGCCGTGGCGACCTTGCCGGAGGATGAGCAGCGCGCCGCTGCCAGCGCCGGCGACGACGAGCTCAAGCAGGCGGCCAAGCGCGTGCGCGAAGCCAAGCGCAAACCCAAGCCGGTGGTGGAGGCAGGCGAGGGCGAGGACCTGCCCACACTGCAGCGTCGGGTGGCCGAGCTCAAAGCCGAAGTGGCGGAGCTCAAGGCCGACAACGAGGCCCTGCGCGAACAGCTCGCCCGCTGGGAACGCTCCGCCAGCGAGTGACGGTTTTGCGGACCGTGTTCGCAATGAATACGTATGCATCCGCTGGTTGCTGCACTGCGATGCTTTCTACGATGCACTGCACTGCCGCCCGATGGCTGTCGCGCGAGGGGAGTGCGCGCGACCGAGCCTCAAGTTGCGAACGACAGTGGTGTTCGCTTGTCCGCCAGCCGTGGCAGGGAAGTGCCTCATGGCGTAGCTGCTGTTCGACCTGATCGTCAACGAAGCAGGATGGAGGCTCACCCATGAAGTGCTCGAAAATCCTCGCCGCGCTGCTGGCCTGCGCGGCGCTCGCCGGCGTGCCCGCTGCAACGACCCACGCGGCTATCAACAGCATGAGTCTTGGCGCCAGTTACAACGCGCAAAAGACCAGCATCACCTTTCGCGTCTACTCGTCCAGCGCCACGCGCATCGTGTTGTACCTGTATGCGAGCGGCTATGGCGCGCAGGAATCGGCTACTTACACACTAAGCTCCGTCGGCAGCGGCGTATGGGCGGTGACGGTGCCGGTGTCGTCGATCCAGGCGGCGGGCATCACCGGTTCGGTGTACTACGGATACCGCGCCTGGGGACCGAACTGGCCGTATAGCAGCAGCTGGGGCAAGGGCTCGCAGGTGGGCTTCGTTTCCGATGTCGACGCCAGTGGCAATCGTTTCAATCCCAACAAGCTGCTGCTCGATCCCTATGCACAGGAAGTGAGCCAGGATCCGCTCAACCCGTCGAACCAGAACGGCAACGTGTTCGCCTCTGGCGCCAGCTATCGCACGACGGACAGCGGCATCTACGCGCCCAAGGGCGTCGTATTGGCGCCGAGCACGCAAGGCACCGGCACCAAGCCCACGCGTGCGCAGAAGGACGACGTGATCTACGAAGTGCACGTGCGCGGCTTCACCGAACAGGACACGTCGATTCCCGCGCAGTATCGCGGCACCTATTACGGGGCGGGGCTCAAGGCGAGTTATCTGGCCAGCCTCGGCGTCACCGCGGTGGAATTCCTGCCCGTGCAGGAAACGCAGAACGACGCCAACGATGTGGTGCCCAACTCGGATGCCAACCAGAACTACTGGGGCTACATGACCGAGAACTATTTTTCGCCGGACCGACGCTACGCCTATAACAAGGCACCCGGCGGCCCCACGGCGGAATTTCAGGCGATGGTGCAGGCCTTCCACAATGCCGGCATCAAGGTGTACATGGACGTGGTCTACAACCATACGGCCGAGGGCGGCACCTGGACCAGCAACGACCCGACCACGGCAACGATCGAATCGTGGCGTGGCCTGGATAACGCCACTTATTACGAGCTGACCTCCGGCAACCAATATTTCTACGACAACACCGGCATCGGCGCCAACTACAACACGTACAACACGGTGGCGCAGAACCTGATCGTGGATTCGCTGGCTTATTGGGCGAACACCATGGGCGTGGATGGCTTCCGCTTCGATCTTGCTTCCGTGCTGGGCAATAGCTGCCTCAACGGTGCGTACACCTCGGCGGCGCCCAATTGCCCGAGCGGCGGCTACAACTTCGACGCGGCCGACTCCAATGTGGCGATCAATCGCATCCTGCGCGAGTTCAGCGTGCGCCCGGCCACGGGCGGCAGCGGCCTGGATCTGTTTGCCGAACCGTGGGCCATCGGTGGGAATTCCTATCAGCTCGGGGGCTTCCCGCAGGGATGGTCCGAGTGGAACGGCGTGTTCCGCGACAGCCTGCGCCAGGCGCAGAACGAACTGGGCAGCATGACCATCCATATCACCCAGGATGCGAACGACTTCTCCGGTTCGTCCAACCTGTTCCAGGCCAATGGACGTTCGCCGTGGAACTCGGTGAACTTCATCGACGTGCATGACGGCATGACGCTGAAGGACGTCTATTCGTGCAACGGCGCGAGCAACAGCCAGGCATGGCCTTACGGCCCATCCGACGGTGGCACCAGCACGAACTACAGCTGGGACCAGGGCATGTCGGCCGGCACCGGTACGGCGCTGGACCAGCGTCGTGCCGCGCGCACCGGTATGGCGTTCGAAATGCTCTCGGCGGGCACGCCGCTGATGCAGGGTGGCGATGAATACCTGCGCACGCTCCAGTGCAACAACAACGCTTACAACCTGGACTCCAGCGCGAACTGGCTCACCAACAGCTGGACCACGGATCAGAGCAATTTCTACACGTTTGCCCAGCGCCTGATCGCGTTCCGCAAGGCGCATCCGGCCCTGCGCCCGGCCAGCTGGTATTCCTCCAGCCAGGTGGTCTGGTACCAGCCCAGCGGTGCGACGGCAGACACCAACTATTGGAACAACACCAGCAACTACGCGCTTGCATACACCATCAATGGTCCGGCGCTGGGCGACAGCAACTCCATGTATATCGCCTACAACGGCTGGTCGGGCAGCGTCACTTTCACGCTGCCGGCGCCGCCCTCGGGCACGCAGTGGTATCGCGTCACCGATACCTGCAACTGGAACGATGGCGCCAATACCTTCGTATCACCGGGCAACGAAGCCGTGATTGGTGGCGCCGGAACAACCTACGGGCAGTGCGGGCAGTCCTTGCTGTTGTTGATCTCCAAGTAGTTCGCAAGCTTGCCTCCGCACGACCCACGCAGGTCGTGCGGAGGCGCGCGAGGCTGACATGGTTGTCACGCCGCCGACGCGATACTCGCTGGACCCGTCATGCCGTCTCTGGCGCGGGCCTTCCATCGAAGAGGTCGAGTTATGGCGCGTACGAAAGTGGCTGATGTCATCACCGAAACCCTGCACGTCGCCGGCGTGCGACGCATCTACGGCGTGGTGGGCGATAGTCTCAACGGCATCACGGAATCCTTGCGGGCGCGCGGCGACATCGACTGGATCCATATGCGGCACGAAGAGGCCGCGGCTTTCGCTGCCGGCGCCGAAGCGCATCTGACGGGAGATCTTGCGGTTTGCGCAGGTAGCTGCGGCCCCGGCAATCTGCATTTGATCAATGGCCTGTTCGACTGCCATCGCTCGCGCGTGCCGGTGCTGGCGATTGCGGCGCAGATTCCCAGCGCGGAAATCGGCCGCGGCTATTTCCAGGAGACTCATCCAGAATCGCTGTTTCGCGAGTGCAGCCACTACTGCGAATTGGTATCCACGCCCGAGCAATTGCCCGCCGTGCTGGAAAGCGCGATGCGCGCGGCGATCGGCATGCGCGGCGTGGCGGTGGTGGTCATTCCCGGCGACGTGGCCTTGCTTGAACTGGATGCCAAACCGTCGGCCGGTTCATCCATCGCGCTGCGTCCGCCCGTGGTGCGTCCGGCGCAGGAAGACATCGATGCACTGGCGCAACTGCTCAACAGCGGCAAGGACATCACCTTGCTGTGCGGTCGCGGCTGCGCAGGCGCGCATGACGCCGTGGTAAAGCTGGCAGAGACCCTGCAGGCACCCATCGTGCACGCGTTTGGCGGCAAGGAATACCTGGAATACGACAACCCGTACGACGTGGGCATGACCGGCCTGATCGGTTTCAGTTCCGGCTATTACGCCATGTTGAACTGCGACACCTTGCTGATGCTGGGCACGGGTTTCCCGTATCGGCAGTTCTATCCCACCGACGCGAAGATTGCACAGGTGGATCTTCGCCCGGACAGTCTTGGTCAGCACGCGCGCCTGGACCTGGGCATGGTGGGCGATGTGGCGGCCACCATCGAGGCCCTGCTGCCGCAACTGAAGGCGAAGCAGGACAAGGCCCATCTCAACGCCAGCGTGTCGCACTATCGCAAGGCGCGCGAGGGGTTGGACGAACTGGCCACGGGCAAGCCCGGCCGCAAGCCGATCCATCCCCAATACCTCGCCAAGCTGCTGAGCGAGGCGGCGACGGACGATGCGGTATTCACCTTCGACGTAGGCACGCCATCGATCTGGGCGGCGCGCTATTTGAAGATGAATGGTCGACGTCGCCTGATTGGTTCGCTGGTGCACGGGTCGATGGCCAACGCGATGCCGCAGGCCATTGGCGCGCAGGCGGCCTATCCAGGCAGGCAGGTGATCAGCCTTTCCGGCGACGGTGGCTTCTCCATGCTGATGGGCGACTTTCTCACTCTCGTGCAGCAGAAGCTGCCGGTGAAAATCGTGGTGTTCAACAACCACACGCTGGGCTTCGTGGCGCTGGAGATGAAGGCAGGCGGTTATCTGGAAACCGGCACGTCGCTGGTCAATCCCGACTTTGCCGCGATGGCTCGTGCCGTCGGCGTGCATGGCATACGCGTGGAAGATCCCGGCGATCTGCCCGCCGCGATCAAGGATATCCTCGCGCACGACGGCCCCGCCTTGCTCGATGTGGTGACCAATACGCAGGAGCTAGCCATGCCGCCCAGCATCAAGCTGGAACAGGCCAAGGGCTTTGGCTTGTGGGCGCTGCGCACGGTCATCAACGGACGGGGCGACGAATTGATTGAACTGGCCAAGACCAATCTGTTTCGCTGACTGGGCTCAGCGCCCTTGGTAACCGCGGTCGCGCCGCACGCGATAGAGCTGGCTGTCTGCGCTGGCCAGCGCAGCGTCCAGCGGCATGCCGCCGATGCGTATGGCGTAGCCCATGGTGAAGCGGTTGGGCGCGCTGGCGCGCGCCGCCTCCAGTCGCCGCACGATGGCCAGCGTTTCCTGCTCGCCGGCGTGCGGCAGCAACACCAGGAATTCATCGCCGCCGGAGCGGATCACGATATCGTCGGGACGCACATGCATGGTCAGGAAGTGGCCCATCGCCACCAGCACTTCGTCGCCGCGCTGGTGGCCATGCGTGTCGTTGACGGACTTGAATCCCTCCAGGTCGATCACGATGCAGCCCCAGCGATCGTTGTGGCCAAGCTGCTCGGACACCTGGCCAAGGTAGCGTCGGTTGAACAAGCCGGTGAGTGAATCGCGCACGCTCCATTCGCGCAGCTGGCTTTCATGGCGCATGCGTTCGGTCACGTCCAGCGCGTGGCCGAGCACATAGGGTTCCTCGTCTTCGGTATCCAGCGAATTGTGGAACTGCCAGACCAGGTTGCGACCGTCCTTGGCCTTGATCTGCAACAGGCCGTGCGCAACACCTTCGCCGGTGACGCGGCGCAAGTACGCATCGAAACTGCCGTGCAGCGAAGGATCGATCAGTTCCTTGAACGGACGTCCCAACAGTTCGCCGATCGAATAGCCCAGCGACTGCGCAGCAGCCGGATTCACCGAAAGAATGGTGCCATGGAGGTCATGCGTGCAGATCAGGCCCAGGCTTTCCTCGAACAGTTTGCGGAAGCGGCGTTCGCTGCGCTGAACCGATTCCACCGCCTGCTTGCGCGCCGTGATGTCCTGGATCGCGCCAATGAGCAGGCACGGCCTGCCATGCTCGAACTCGACCGCGCCGGCGGCGCGAACCCAGATGTGGCGTCCCTTCGCGGTGATCATCGGCAGTTCGAGATCCCAGCCCTTGCCGTCTTCGGCGCCCCTGGCCACGGCCTGCTGAATCTGCTCGCGCGCTTCGGGAGCGTAGTAGTGGATCGCTTCGCCAAGCGTGGGGATATGGCCTGCCGGCAGATCATGGATGGCGCAGGTCTGATCCGACCAGGTGAGTTGATGGGTTGCCAGATCCAGCTGCCAGCCGCCCACGCCGGCGACGCGTCCGGATCGATCGAGGAAGGCCTCGCTTTCATGCAGGCGACGCTCCATGCGCTTGCGCTCGGAAACATCGACCAGCGTCCCGTAGATCCATAGCGCTTTGCCCTCGTCGGTGCGGCTGATCACGCGTCCGCGCAGCAGGCCCCACAACCAGTGGCCATCCTTATGGCGCAGACGTGCTTCGCTCTCGAACAGCGAGCGCTCGCCCCGCAGATGTTCCTGCAGGCACTGGTCCATTTGCGGCAAGTCGTCGGGATGGGTGAGACGGCGTTGCGCACCCTGGATGATGCCGCCTTCGTCCGCCCGCACATCGCGCCATACGCTGGAGGAGAGCAGGTCCAGATCTTCCAGCGCATAACCCAGAATGCTGGCCCACTGTTCGTTGAAGCGCATCTCGCCGGTCTGCACGTTCCATTCCCAGGTGCCCGCCTGCGATGCATCGAGGATGGCTGCCAGGCGCGTGCGGTCTTCCATCAACAGGCGATGCAGCAAGGCTTCGCGGTGCAGGGACTCGCTGTGTTCGAGCGCGGCCTTGCGTTGTTCCAGGGCCTCGGCAGCGGCAATCGCCAGCTCCTGCAGGATGGCCGCGTGCTCGCTGGACAAACGTCGCGGCTGGCGATCGATCACGCACAGCGCACCCATGCGCAGGCCATCATTGAGCGTGATCGGCGCGCCGGCATAGAAACGGATATGCGGGTCGCCAGTGACCAGGGGATTGTCGGCGAAGCGCGGATCTTCGGTCGCATCGGGCACGACGAAAGGCTGATCGCCAAGTATGGTGTACGAACAGAAGGCCACGGCACGCGAGGTTTCGCGGGTGCCCTCCAGTCCCACGTTGGACTTGAACCACTGCCGCTGATCGTCCACCAGGGTCATCAGCGCGATAGGGGCGCCGGTGAGCAGGGAGGCGGCCTTGGTCAGGGCATCGAACAGGGGCTCCGCTTCCGTGTCGAGTACGCCCAGCGAAAGCAGGCGCTCGAGCCGTCGTCCTTCGTCGGTGGATAGCGGAGCCGACACGGCCATAAAACCCCCGGGCATTCGTGTGCGCCAGACTATCCGCCGGTATTTGTGAGCACGCTGTGGTTGCGGTCACAGGGCGTGCCGCGGGCGGTGCTTCAGCTGCGATGAAAGCAGCCCCCGCGCCGGGCGCAGGGGCTGCGGGGTGCATCAGCTCTTGAAGAACTCGAGCAGGTCCTTGTTGATCACGTCGTGATGGATGGTGAAGGCGCCATGCGGGTAGCCCGGATAAATCTTCAGCGTGGCGTTCTTGAGCAGCTTGGCCGACAGCAGGGCCGCGTCCTTGTACGGCACTACCTGATCGTCGTCGCCGTGCAAGACCAGGGCGGGCTTGTCGATTTTCTTGAGGTCTTCGGTGAAATCGGTTTCGGAGAAGGCTTTGATGCAGTCGTAGTGGGCCTTGGTGCCGCCCATCATGCCCTGGCGCCACCAGTTGTCGATGGTGCCCTGCACGGGCTTGGCGCCCGGACGGTTGAAACCGTAGAACGGCCCTGAGGCGACATCCACGTAGAACTGCGCGCGGTTGGCCGCGAGTGCCTCGCGAAAACCGTCGAACACTTCCAGCGGCAAGCCATCGGGGTTGTCCTTGGTCTTGAGCATGAGCGGCGGCACGGCGCTGATCAGCACGATCTTGGCCGTGCGCTTGAGGCCGTGATTGGCCACGTAGTGAACCACTTCGCCACCGCCAGTGGAGTGACCCACGTGGATGGCGTCGTGCAGATCGAGTTTCTCGGTGAGCGCGGCCAGGTCGGCCGCGTAGTGGTCCATGTCGTTGCCGTCTTCGGTCTGCATGGAGCGACCATGGCCGCGACGGTCATGCGCGATGACGCGATAGCCATGACTGAGGAAGAACAACATCTGTGCATCCCAGTCGTCGGCCGACAGCGGCCAGCCATGGCTGAAAACAATGGGCTGGCCCTTGCCCCAATCCTTGTAATAAATCTCGACGCCGTCTTTGGTGGTGATCGTACTGCTGCCCATGTGCTTGCACCTGTTGGTTGAGTTGCGCGTGACTTAAGACCTGGCGTCGACGACGCCAGTTGAGGAGTGGAGCGATAAGCGGTGATGGCGAATGCAGCCGCGCACGACGACGTGGAAACGTGACCGTTTCCCGTACTCGTTGACCCCTGTGGCTGGCGTGGCATCCGAACCGGGCGCGGGGAACCGCCAATGCCGGGCAGGTGATTGGCTGGGGATCCCAGCGTTGCGTCACAGCGCCGGTCGCACGACACGCCGAAAAAGAGTCCACTTTTGCGAGTGAAGTGGACGTCAAGCGGGCGGCTCGTCGTTGCCAGTCGCAAGGCTCGCCGCGAGCGCTGCGAAATGGACGAGAAAGGGACCGGTGCAACCGTAGCCACTTTCGACCGAGGGCCCAAGATCGTGCGTTACTCCAAAGAGCAATGGGCAACGATGTTTGCCGCGCTGGATGAGGAACTCAACGGACTGGCAAGGCGCGATGCGCCGGAAGAGGACTTGTGGGCAGCATTCGAGCAGCTGGTCCAGGTGCCGTCATCATCGATCGATCGCGGGGATAGCCGATGGTGGTGGGAGCAGGTCTACGCCGCGATGGAACGTCACGGACTGACCGAACTCAGCCGGCAGGCCTCCGCCGCGGGCTGAAGCCCTCGACGATGCAGCGACGGATGGGCGATGCCGCGCGTGCAGGCATCGGGTGCGGCCTTCAGGTGCGGGTGCTGGCGCTGGTCGAGCCCCGGGATATCCCCGGGGCTAGCTATCGGTGCGGATCTCGCTGATGGGATCGTTCGAGCGTGCGACGGCAAGCGACGCGGTGCGCAAGCGAGTGACTCAACCGGCCGGCTGTGCCGTGGTGGCCACCGGAGCCGCGCTGGCGACAGCGGCGTTGGTATAGGCCGGGGCGGCGATCATCGCACCCAGGGTCAACACGCAGACCAGCATGCAAGCGGCGAACAGGCTGTGCAGCATCAGGTTTTCGAATTTCATGGTCGTTCTCCTTCACGGGGGTTGTCGGGTGGCTCTTACTGGGCCTTTCACTGGATATATGGCAAGCCCCGTGCCAACCTCGCACATCGCTGGCATCCCGCATTGCCAAGCCATTTGTGCGCATCGCTACGTTGGATCGTCAGTGTCCGCGGACGGTGTCCGGACAAGCACGGCGGACTGCGGACACGTGCAGCGGACGCGCACGACGTGCAGACCGTGTGAATGTCGGTGCTTTTCGAATAGCGCAGCGACAGGCCGGGCGCGCAAATCCTTGTGCTAGCGTGCGCCATCTGTTTGCCGCGGCCGCGCACATCGTTGATGAGCGGCCATAGGCGTTACCGCATCAAGGAATACGCGTTGTGCCGCCGATAGCGCCCCTGATTTCCCGCGACCTGTTCGATATGCCGCCGGCCGTGCGGTGGTTTTCGCACTGCAAGGATGGCCCCTTGCCCCGCGCGTCGGCCGACGCAGTGCGCGCGCTGATGGCGTCGGAGTTGCGGCCCTGGGACGTGCGCTGGAACGAAGACTTCCTCGACGTGCAGCGTTCGCTGCGCGAGATCGGCGCCACCTTGCTCGGTGTCGACGCGCAGGACATCAGCCTGGTCACCTGCACATCCACCGGGCTGGAAGTGGTAGCGCTGGGTTATGCGTGGCAGGCGGGCGACGAGGTCGTGATTCCCGCTGGCGAATTCCCGAGCAATCGACTGCCGTGGCTGGCGCTGGCCGGCAAGGGCGTGACGTGTACGGAAGTGGAGCTGTGGGCCGGCCAGCTTGCCCAGCCTTCTGTCGCGCCCGATGCGCAGATCGAACCGGAGCAGCGTTTGCTGGACGCCATCACGCCGCGCACGCGCGTGATGGCGGTTTCGTGGGTGCGTTACCAGGATGGCATGCGCCTCGACCTGGAAAAACTCGGGCGCGGTTGTCGCGCACGCGGCGTGCATCTGGTGGTCGATGGCATCCAGGGCGCGGGCACTGTCGCGACCTCGTTCGAGGGCATCAGTGCGTTTGCCAGTGGCGGGCACAAGGGTCTGCTCGGCATGCAGGGGCAGGGGTTGCTGTGGACCGAGCGGAGCTTCCGTCAACAGCTCGTACCGCTGGGCACCTGGCTTTCGGCACCGGATGATTTTTCGCAGAGCGGCGGGCAGGCGCAGAACGATGCGCTGTGGGCCACCGATGGACGGCGCCTGGAAGCAGGCAGCCCGTCGATCGTGTCATGTGCGGCGCTGGCGTCGTCCATTCGCCTGCTGGTGGAAAGCGGCGGTGCGGCCAGGCTGCAAGCGCACATCGCTAGCTTGCAGCGCGCCTTGTTGGCCGCTTTGGCGCCAAATGCAGCGTGGGCTGCTGAAGCACAGCGACTGGATGAACTCCTCAACGCAGGCAGGTTGGGATCCATCTTGTCGTTCGCTGTTCCGGCGGAACGTTGCGAACGCTTGCTGCGTGCCGCCGACGCGCAAGGCATCAGCACCAGCACACGCGAGGGCTATCTGCGCATTGCCCTGCATGGGTGGCATGACACGAGAGACATCGAACGCTGCGCACAATGGTTGGCTGCGCATTAGGCTGCGGCGCAACCGAGCCGTTTTACGGAGCCGAAGCTATGAATGAATGGCAATCGGCCTACTCGACCATGGCGGAAGTTGCCGCCACGTTGAGCGGGCTGCTGTTTGTTTCGCTATCCATGAAGCTGCATGCCGCCACCGGCGAGCACCGCGGGTGGATGTTGCTGGTCGCCAAGCGCAGCTTTTTCGACTTTCTGGCGGTGCTTGGGATCGCGCTCCTTCTGTTGATTCCCGCAGGTTCGCTGGTTTTCGTCGGCTGGACCGCTTTGTTGATCGCGACGGCCCGCATCGCCTGGCATGTCCAGCATTTGCGCGGTTATCGCAGCGCCGACGCGTTCAGGAACTCACTCACCGACTACTTCGTGCCGATGCTGGCCACGCTCATGCTTGCCTCGGCAGGCGTGGCGTTGCTGCTTTCCTCCACCATTTCGCCCAAGCTCATCTACGCCGCTGCCATTGCGTTGCTTTACGGGGCGTGCCAGAACGCGTGGCGTTTTCTTGTTCAATAGCCGTGCCGGTTCTCGCCGCAATGTTCGATCGGGGAGTGAACCTTGGGGGAGCAGTGCCGACGCTGCTCCCGGTGACTGGCCGGCGTTGTCAGCCGTCCGTTGAACGGGTGACGGACTCCCATCGATCGATGTCCTCGCCGAGCAACGACAACTTCTGTCGCACCAGCTCGAGTGCATCGCTTCCCAGCAACAGGTGTGCTGGAGACGAGTCATGGGCAATCAGCTCGAGCATGGCTCTTGCTGCTTTGACGGGATCACCAAGCTGCCGCCCGCTTTTTTGCTGGCGGGCTTCGCGGATGGGGTCGAACAGCCCGTCGTAGTCGGCAATGGAGCGGGGCGTGCGGACCATCGAGCGTCCTGCCCAGTCTGTGCGAAACGAGCCGGGGGCCACGGCTGTTACGGCAATGCCCAGGGGCTTCACTTCTTTGCCGACGGCTTCGGAAATGCCTTCGAGGGCAAACTTGCTGCCGCAGTAATAGGAGATGCCGGGCAGCGTGATATGGCCGCCCATCGAGGTGATGTTGAGGATGTGTCCCCGGCGGCGACTGCGCATGTAGGGCAGCACGGCCTTCATCATGGCCACGGCGCCAAAGACGTTTACATCGAACTGCCGTCGCATATCGGCCAGCGGCGACTCCTCCAGAATGCCTTCATGGCCATAGCCGGCGTTGTTGACCAGCACGTCCACCGGTCCCACGGTCTTCTCGATGTCGGCAACGACGCCATCGATGGCGTCGAAGTCAGTGACATCGAGCAGGCGCCCTGTGGCATCGCCGCCGGCAAGCGCTTCGAACTCCTCGCGCGCTTGCTCGTTTCGCACGGTCCCCACCACGCGATGACCCATGGCCAGAGCCTCCTGGGCCAGGGCCCTGCCGAAGCCACTGCTGACTCCGGTAATCAACAACGTTTTGCTTGCCGACATGGCGACTGCACCTCGGGTTTGAATTTGGTGCTTGCACAATAGTGAATGACGGGAGGATATTTTACGTCTGATGTTCTGGAAGTATTGCCCATTCCTATGAGCCGACGCGTCTCATCCAAGCCCCAGGAGGTGCCGGTCGAAAGTCCATCGATGGGCAGCCTTGCTCGACAGCTTGCGCCGCAGGAGGGCTACAACCTCACTGCTTTGCCGGGGGTGCGAATCCTGCGTTCCGACCGCGCCCTGCACCGAACTCCGGTCTTGTACGACCCCGGCATCGTGATCGTGTGCCAGGGATGCAAGCGTGGCTATTTTGGCGACCAGGTCTATGTCTACGACGAGCAGCATTATCTGGCGGTCGGCGTGCCTGTCCCGTTTACGATGGAGTCGGACGGGACGCCGGAGCGTCCGCTTTTAGCCATCTATATGCATCTGGATTTCCAGGTCGCCGCCGATCTGATGCTGCAGATCGCCCAGCATCCCTCGCACGCCGTCCAGGATGCGCCCAGCAGCATGGTGTCCAGCCCGATGGATCGGGCGTTGCAGACATCGGTAGTGCGCTTTCTTGAGGCATTGAATGAACCCCTGGACGCAGCGGTTCTTGGGCCCGGTCTCGTGCGGGAAATCTATTACCGCGTACTCACGGGGGCACAGGGCGCGGCGCTGCGCTCGACCCTGGAAATGCAGGGTGCTTTCGGCCGGATAGGAAAGGCGTTGCGCCACATCCATCTTGCCTACGCCCAGCCGATTCGTCTGGCGCAATTGGCCCGCGAAGCCGGCATGAGCGTGCCCACGTTCCACAGCCATTTCAGGTCGGTCACCCGGACATCGCCGATGCAATACTTGAAGTCGACGAGACTGCATCAGGCGCGACTGCTCATGGCTCGTCGGGACATGACGGCGGAAGCAGCCGCCTATGCCGTGGGATATGCCAGCGCGTCGCAGTTCAACCGGGAGTTCAAGCGCCTGTTCGGGCGCACGCCGGTGGCCGAAGTGCGGCGCATGCGCAACGACTTTGCGGTGCCCCCGATGCCAGCGGCATCGGACTTCGTTTCATCGCATTGAGGCTGCGCCGACGGACGCCCGCATGATCGGGCGTCCGTCGAGCTTGCCGGTCAGGCGATCGAGCGCACCACGCCGCCGTCCACGCGCACCGATGCGCCGTTGGTGGCCGAGGCCTGTTCCGAGGCGAGATAGACCGAGAGATTGGCGACTTCCTCCACCGTGGCCAGGCGCTTGATCAGCGACGACGGGCGATGGGTCTGGATGAAATCACGCTCCACCTGATCCTGCGTGATGCCTTGGTCGCTGGCGATCTTGGCGAAGAAGTCGCCCACACCTTCGGAGCGCGTCGGACCAGGGAGGATCGCATTGACGGTCACGCCGGTGCCGGCGAGCGACTCGGCCAGGCCGCGCGACACCGCGAGCTGCGCCGTCTTGGTGGTGCCGTAGTGGACCATCTCGGCGGGAATCTGCAGGCCCGATTCGCTGGAGATGAACTGGATGCGGCCCCAGCCACGCTTGGCCATGCCCTGCGCATAGTGGCGCGAGAGGCGCACGCCGCTGAGCACGTTCACTTCGAAGAAGCGCGTCCAGTCTTCGTCGGGAATATCGAAGAACGCCTTGGGCTCGAAGATGCCGAGGTTGTTGACCAGGATGTCCGCCTCAGGCACCTGTGCGATCAGCTGGCGCGCGCCCTCCGCGCTACCCAGGTCGCCCGCCACGCCGGTGAGCCTGGCGTTCGGCACGGCGCTCTTGATGGTGGCGATGGCCTCGTCCACGCGGGCCTGCGTGCGGCCCGTGACGACGACGTGAGCGCCGGTGCCGGCAAGGCCGCTGGCGATGGCCAGGCCAATGCCGGCGGTGGAACCCGTGACAATGGCCGTGCGGCCGGTGAGGTCGATATGCATGCTTTTGACTCCGGAAGTAGGGGCGGAAAGGTGTGGTCGAACTGACCTGTCCGGGTCAGGTTGAGGCTGGCCACGTCAAGCGCAAGTCCACGCCACGTCCCGTTCGATGAAATCGCACATGTTCATCGAAGGCCCCGGACGTGTTGGCATCGGGCGCGTCCGATCATGCATCACCCCTTCAACGTGTCTGAGTGTGATCCCATGAACGAGACGATTGCCTTCATCGTGCGACTGCCGGCCAAGCATGCCCATGTGCGCGAACTCGAGCAGGGTCTGCTCGGCGTGCTTGATGCGATGGCAAGCGAACCGGATTTCGTCACCACCTATCTGCATCAACCGCCCGACGATCCGGACACGTTCGTGTTGTATGAAGTGTGGGCGTGCAGCCGGGAGCATTTCATGCAGCATCACCTGGGCAAGCCGTATCGGCAGGCGTATGAGGCGCAGTTGGCGCAGTGGCTGCGGGCAGAACGGACCATCGACTTCCTGGATCTCAAGCGCAGCTATCACGCGGCGCCAGCGATTGCCGCGTGATCAACGCTGCGGTGGCAGGGCGCCTGTCGCCAAGGCAGACAGGAAGCGCCCGCTATTCGATCGTGAAGCCGACCTTCAGCGTCACCTGCCAATAGGCCACCTGACCCTCGTCCACGTGCCCGCGTGTTTCGATCACGTGGAACCAGCGGATATTGCGGATCGTCTTGGAGGCATGCGCGATGGCGGTGCGGATGGCGTCATCACAGCTGGTCTTGGAGGAGCCGGTCAGTTCGATGGACTTGTAGACGTGGTCGGACATGCGCATGGTCTCCGTTGGGGTCCCATCCAGTGCATACCCACGCTCGCCAACGAGATGTGAAGGGCGGCACTGCCGCCCCGACATGCATGGCCTTGCTTATCGACGCTTGCTCGCGTACGCGACGGCGTCGTGCGCGTGCAGGCTCTCCTGGTGCTCCAGTCGCACATGGAAATCGGCGAGACGATCGTCGGCGTCCAGTACGCGCTGGATGCGGCGCGCGGCATCCTCGCAAAACATCAAATTGCCGCCGTTGGCGAGCGCGAAGGCCTGCTCGTCTTCGCGCTTGACCGCGGTCTGCACGGGCGTGCCGAGCGCCGCTTCCACCTGGTCGATCAGGCCGATCACATCCAGCGGAGCGCCGTGGGCGAGCCGTGCCGACACGTGCGCCACGCTGCGCTGGGCATGGGGCGTGGCCACGATGCCTTGCTCGCTGCCCAGCCAGGCGAACACATCGGCGTGCTGCACGGGCTCATGGGCAGGGAAGTCCTGCGCAAAACGCTGCTGGATCAGCTGGCGCGACAGCGCTGCCGAAGCAGGGCACGTCGATGAGTAGGTGATGTCGGTGGCCAGCGTCAGCTCGAAGCCCTCGTGACCAAGGGTGGCTTCGAGCGTGACCGGGTAGCTGCGCCAGCCGTAGTAATCGCTGCGCAGCGCCTTGCGCGGCGCCAACTGGTCGAAGCGCAAACGGATGCGCGCGCGATCGGCCAGCTCATGATGCGATTGCAGGAAGGCCCGCAGCAGCCGTTCCAGCGCGAACGGACTGAGCGCGGCAGCGCCCAGGTGTTCGTCGATCAACAGGTACAGGCGCGACATGTGGATGCCGCGTCGGTCGGTGCGCACCAGGTTGACGAAGGCATCCAGTCGCGCATGCACGCTTTGGATGTCTCCGTCGCCCGCGCCGATGCGCACGGGGGCGTCGATACCTGCCATGCCAACCCAGTCGAGTGGGCCGCCAAGATAGGGCTGGGCGGCGACATCGGGCATGCAGGAGGGGGATTCGGCAATCTGCTTCACGGTTGGGGATCCGCGATAAGGGAAGGAAACGGGGGCGTCAACGCCGCGAGGAACTGAGGTTCTTGTTGAGCGCGGTGACGGCGGCGGCAGCATCCACCTGACGCATGCCGCCCACCAGCTTGCTGCTGCTCAGCAGCAGCTCGCGGATGCTGCCTGGATCCAGGTCCGGCGATATCGACAGCAATAACGCAACAATGCCGCTCACATGAGCGGCAGCCATCGACGAGCCGGAGGTGAAATCGTAGCCCCCGCCGGGTTGCGTGGTCAGGATGTCGCTGCCTGGCGCGCTCAACACCTCGGGAGGCGCGGGCGTGGGCCCGCTCACGCGCACCACCAGCACACCGGGAGCGCTATCGGGAAACCCCCGGGTGCTGCCATTGGGCGGCATCGCGGCCACCACGATGCGCCGCTCCTCGAGCAGTTGCATCAACAGCTTGTTGAGCAGGGGATCGGACGGACCGCCCAGGCTGAGATTGATCACGCGCGCATCGGTATCGAGGATCGCGGCGAGCGCCTTGGCCAGGGTGAACGAGTTGCAGCGTGCGCCGGCTTCCACCGTGGTGGGGTACCAGCAAGCCTTGTAGCTGCTGATGATGGCTTTGGGCGCCATGCCCACGATGCCCACATGGTTGTCGCCGATGGCGCCGATGATGCCGGCGACTTCGGTGCCGTGCGCGTCGCGCTTGAACGCGGCATCGTCGCCATCCACTTCGTTGCTGGCGTCGTGGATGCGTCCTTGCAGGTCGGGGTGCGAGGTGTCGATGCCGGTGTCGACGATGGCGATCTCCACGTGATCGCCCTGGCTGCTGTTGTGCGCGAGCGCAGCGTCGGTCTCGACGAAGCCGCGTTGCAGGTCCGCATACGGATCGTTGTACTTGTGTGCGTCGTCGGTGTTCTGCGCGGAATACACGGTGTAATCCTGCAGCGGCTGGGCCAGCGCCACGCGTTCGTCCTTGGCCAGGGCGGCGAGCAGGTCATCCCGGCTCATGCCTGCGGGCGGTTCGAGCACGATGCAGTAAAGGCTCAGCGCCTTGATCGGCCAGCCGGCGACTTCATGCCAGCCGTAGTGCTCGCGCATGCTGTCGAGCATTGAAATGGCGCGCTGGCCCTTGCCGTAATTGGACGGCGGCGCATAGCCGAGCATGCTGGAGCCCGCGTGGGTCGGCGGCGGCTCCTGCGGGTTGGCCACCGCCAGCACGATGTCGCGCGAGCTGTTCATGCTGGCCACGTGGTCGCCGCCGGATGCGCCGGGGCCGACCGTCGCGCCAGGCAACGAGGAGGGGCGCGCCGCCGTGCACGCGCCCAACACCGTCATGGCCAGCAGTAGCAGCAGGGCGCGGATCTTCATGGGCACGTGTTCACGGACTCGTGGTGGCCGGTTCGGCAAGCCGGATGCCACGCATCGCGCGCAACTGCTGCAGCGTGTCCTGCGTGGCCGTCGCATGCTCAGGCACCACTGTGTACGCCCCCACATCGTTGGGGCCGCCCACCACCTGCAGCTGCAGCGAATGCAGCAGGTGGTCCCAGTCGGCCAGCTTCATGTTGGCGTCCGGCACCACGTGGATGGCGCCCGGCATGGCCACCGGCGATGGCTGGCTGAGGGTGCGATACGGTTGCGCAGCATCTTCGGACCACAGCTTCACGCCCAGCACGCCGATGCCCAGCGCCTGTACCAGCACGGCGGCCACCAGCGCACGCTGGAACCAGGTGCCGCTGCGCGCGTGCGCCGTGGTTTCCTGGACCTGGTCGTCGATGCGGGTCATCAGGCGCTTGAGGCCGACCTCCGGATCGAGCTGTACGTCCGTGGGTAGCGCAAGTGCAAGCCGCAACTGGCTCTGCTGCGCGAATTCCTCGCGGCAGGCCTCACATTGCGCAAGGTGCTCGGTGAGCCAGGCGCTCTGCTCCTGCGGGGCGCTGTCCTGCAGCACCCACGGCATCGCTTCCCAGGCTCGGGAACAGTCCCTGTCAGTATCCTTCGTCAACTTCATGGCACGCTCTCTTTCTGCGTGAGCTGGTCACCAGCCAAGGCTGGCAGTACGTTTCGTAATTTCACTCGGGCGTGGAACAGGCGCGCCTTCACCGTGCCCACCGGGCATTGCATGATGGTGGCCACGTCATCCAGCGTGTGGCCCACGCCATAAACCAGTTCCACCACCACGCGCTGGTCGGCCGACAGCCGCTCCATGCCCTTGCCCAGCCAGTCGCGCAGTTCGCGGTCCTCGCCGGGGTCGTGGGAGGGCATGCGGTCTTCGGGCATGCCTTCGTCGTCCACCGGTTCGTCGCCGCGCTGGCGCAGCGCCTTCAGGCCGCAGCGGTAGGCGATGCCGATGATCCAGGTGGACACCCGCGACTCGCCCTTGAAGCTGCCGGCCTTCTGCCAGACGATCCAGAAGCAGTCGTTGATGACCTCTTCGATCAGGTCGGCCCGCCGCGTCAGCCGCGACAGGAACCGGCACAAGCGTCCGTGATAGCTGCGGTAAAGCGTCGCCAGCGCGGCGCGGTCGCCCGCGACCATGCGTTGAAGCAGCAGGCGGTCTGTCTCGTCAGCGTCGATATCGGCGTCTTTCATGGCTAGAACTACCCATGGGGGTTACCACGTAAGTGCCCGCCCAGGCCGAAATGGTTGCGTGATCAAAAAGTGAACGAAATCGTGGCAACCCAAGGCGAGGCGGCCAGGTTTTCCACCCGCATGGCATGGTCGACCACCATGCGATCGACCTCCACGCGCCACGGGCCCTGGCTCCAGATCAGGCCAAGATGTCCGTAGCCATAAGAGTTTACGCGGTCGCCGCCGTGATAGCCGTAACTGCTGTGGCCGTTGGGGTAGGTCACGTAATAGGGCACCTGGGCCTGGGCATAGCCGGCCCCCGCGGAAAACGAGAATTGCCAGGGCAAGGGCCAGTGGAAGCCCACGTCGGCGGCGCCGCGCAGCTTGTGGCTGCTGCTGCCGACGGGCTGGATGGCGGAGACGCCCAGGGTGAGCACGTCGCGGTAGATCCAGTTGGTGCTGGCTTCCACACGGTTGAAGGTGCCGCCGCCGCGGCTGGGATAGTCGTAGTAGATGAGCCCGGCCTGGAATTGCCAGTCCGGTGTCAGTCGCCAGTAATGGGATGCCTGCACGAAGGCTTCGGCCAGCGGCGAAAGATCGCGTACTTCCCCGCTGGCCGAGGCGCCGAAGACCCAGCCCGAGGGCAGGCTCACCGAGCCGGCCGCCTGCAGGATGGCGGTGTCGGGCGTAATCGCCAGGCCGCGGTCCACCAGTTGGGAACTGAGCGCCACGGTGCCGCTCCAGGTCGCGGTCTGCGCCTGCGCCACTGGCCACGGCAGCCCGGCGCCCGTGGCCAGAGCCGCGAGCGCAAGGCGACGATGAAGCCGTCGCGGTATCACCTTCAGGCACCCACACCCGCACGCCGCGGAAGCTGGCCCGCCGCGGGAAGAGGTACCTGGCAATCACTGGCTAAAAAATCGACCTGCAACATCGGTCCTTTGAGCGAGCCGCGTCGGCGCCGTCCAAGGTTAGTAGGAGGAAGGCGTTTGTGCACACACCAGGCGCGGTGTTCTCAATGGTTCGACTGCAGATACGAGATCAGGTCGTCGAGCTGCTTGGCATCGTTGAGGCCCGAATACTTCATCTTGGTGCCGGGATTGGCCTGTTTTGCAGGCTGTGACAGGTACCAGTGCAGCTTGTCCTCGGTCCACACCCATTTCGCATTCTTCAGCGCATCGGAGTAGTTGTAGTCGGAAATGCTGCCGGCGTTGCGGCCCACGATGCCGAACAGGCTGGGTCCTTTCTTGTTCTTGCCTTCCCTGGGGCTGTGGCATTCGGAGCATTCCTGCTTGAACACATCTTTGCCGGCATCGGCGTCGCCGGCCAGCGCGGGCAGGGCGCCCGCGCCGTAGCACAACATACCGGTCATCA
Organism: Dyella sp. 05T440; assembly: GCF_056395965.1. Taxonomy (NCBI): domain Bacteria; kingdom Pseudomonadati; phylum Pseudomonadota; class Gammaproteobacteria; order Lysobacterales; family Rhodanobacteraceae; genus Dyella; species Dyella sp. 05T440. The sequence goes on along the minus strand of NZ_JBFTKN010000017.1, from coordinate 59,966 downwards.
AGGCGCAGCGCGCCGCTCTTGCAAGCCTTGCTTTGGTCACGTCCAGGCTCCTAGGGGGGTGTCAGAACGCAACACTTGCGCTCAAGGTGAAGGCGTTGAGATCTTTCGCATCGGTGATCAGCGCGCCGGGCGGCGCACCGAAAATGTTTGCGCTCGCGCCGTTGAAGCGCGTGAAGCGGTACCACGTGGCGGCGAGTTTCAGATTGGCAAGCGAGGTGAACGAGTCGTCCTTGCCAAACGGCGTCCAGTACAAGGTGATCATGTTGGCGGTGCTGTCGGGCTTGCCATAAGGCGGGTAACGCGCCGGGTCCTGGCTGCCCGTGCTGATCAGATGCGCCACCTGCAGCGCGTAGCTCTGCTTAAAGGTGTAGGTCACGCTCAGTGTCTGATCGCGTGCGTTGCCGTTGGGCTTGGCCACGATGCCGTTGATGGTCGGCGTGCTGCCATAGTCGCGTTGTTCCAGGATGTTTACGTAGCTCGCCTGGATGATGTTCTCGCGATTGCCCAGGAACTGGTAGGTGAGGTCGTAGCCCAGATCGGTGATGTCGTCGCTGGGTCCATTGCGTGGCAACTGGCGCTTGGTAGTGAGCGCCACCACGCCGGCGGAGAAGAACTGCCGCTTCATGTCCTTCATGTAAGCGAAGCGGAAATAACCGGTATCGCTGATATGGCCCGGATCGCTGGCCGGGTTGAAGCCCAGGTGATCCTGCACCGAGGTCGGCATGGTGTTGTAGGTGCCGACTTCGCCGTACCAGTCATTGTTGTAAAGGGCATACACGCTGCCGCCGATCACGCGGTTGTAAAGCGTGTTCGCGCTGGACAGGTTGAGCAGGGTGCCGGACACGGCCGGCGGGCCCAGGCCCGACGCATACGGCAGTGCGGAGATCGGATCGTCGAATCCGGGGCTGTTGTTGACGCTCACGCCAACGATGGTGTCCTTGCCGGCGACCTTCAGATCCTTCGCCACGAAGCGCAGGTCCAGGTTGCTCAGCTTGGTGTTGTAGTGATCGTCGCCGGTGTTTTCCGTCACCACCTTGACGAAGCCGCCCAGGTGATCGCTGATGCGGCCGGCGAGATAGACGTCCACCTCGGTGAGCTCGGTGGTGTTGTCGCCGCGCGCGGGCACGTTGTGCGCGCCGGTGAGCTGCGCCGCCACCGGAATCTTGGTGCCCTGGCCGTCGGTGTCGGTGTAACCGTTGAGCTTGAAGCGCATGCCGTAGGGCGTGAGTGCCGGGCCGTAGGCGCCGGCGTGGCAGTCGGCGCAGGCGTTGCCGGTCTGGCGGGCATAGGCAGGCACGGCATGGGCGCGGTTGCTGGCCAGCATCAGGCATGCAATCAGCAGGATCCACGGCGCATACGCGGCCCGGTGCAGGATTCGGGTCAGAGAGGGCGACATGAAAGCTCCTTGTCTCGGGTGGTGCGGCGGTAGGGGCGGGCTCCGACGCTCATCAGGGACGACGCTTCGGCAACATCATGCGTAGCGTTCGGTCACGCAGTACAAAGTGGTGCCACAACGCGGCGCCCGCGTGCAGCGTGATGAAGGCAAGCAGCACCCAGGCCACATCCTGGTGCCAGGTGGTCAGCGTGTCGGCGAGGTCTTCGTCGCTGGCCACCAGCGTCGGCAGGGTGAGGCCGAGAAAATGCACCGGCTTGTCCTCGGCGTTGCTGAGCGCCCAGCCCAACAGCGGCTGGACCAGCAGCAAGACGTACAACGCCACATGCGTCGACCCCGCGGCGAGGCGGAGCAGGGCGGAGGTATTGCCCTCGCTGGGCAGCTTGCCCACGCGGAAGCGATAGGCCACGCGGGCCACGAAGAGCAGCAGAATGAACAGGCCGAAATGACGGTGGCCTTCCAGCAGCCACAGCCGCAGGCTGCGACCGTCCACCTGGTCGCGCCACAGGATGAGGGTGGCGGCAACGATGAGAAACAGCACCGTCAGCCAGTGCATGACGACCAGGGCGCGTGGCCGCGTCGGCGCGTCCTCCTGCAGGCGAGGATCAACGCTGGGCGTCTCGTCGGCATGTGTTGCTGGCGGCGCGTCTTTCTGCCATTCCATGTCCAGACCTCTGCATCTCAATCGGGGGCATCCACCTCGCACGCGTCCCTCCGGGAACGACCTGGGGACAGGGGGGCGCGTGGAATGAAACTCACTTTGTGCGGGTATGTGCCAGGAAGGCGCGGAAAGGTTGTCGGGGATCTGACGGCCCGCGCGTGAGGCAACCTTTCGCGATGGGGCTGGCACTCAGTTGCGTGGGTCGTCGTCGACGGCCCCTGAGCCCCGGCCGAGAACATGGAAATCGAACGCGTCCAGTTGCAGAAACATGGTGATCACGGCGGCATGCTCATTGCCCTTGAGCAAGACCGCAACGTGCCCTTCGAAATTCGTCGCGTGTATTACATCTTCGCGACCCAGCACGACGTGCACCGCGGCAAGCATGCGCACCGCCATCTGCACCAGCTTGCCGTGGCCGTGCGCGGCTCGGTCACCTTCATGCTCGATGACGGCACCGGGCCGGTCGAGGTCGTGCTCAACGACCCGTCGCAGGGCCTGCTGCTTGGCCGCATGGTGTGGCGCGAGCTATACGACTTCAGCGACGACTGCGTGCTGATGGTGCTGGCCGACCATCTTTATGACCCCGCCGACTACATCACCGACTACGACGAGTTCCTGCGCGAAGTGCGCGGTGTCGTCTTTGCCACGGAACTGGTCGCATGCCAAAGCGCCTAGTCCTGATCGGGGCGGGCGAGATGGCGCAGATCGCCTGCGAATACTTCGAGCACGACAGTGACTACGAAGTCGCCGGCTTCAGTGTCGAAAGGCAATACCTGACCCAATCCACGCTGGCTGACCGGCCGGTGGTTCCCTATGAAGAACTGGAGACGCATTACCCGCCCGGGGAGTTCGATGCGTTCGTGGCCATTCCCGCCAGCCAGCTCAACCGCCTGCGCACGCGCTTCTACCTCGACGCCAAGCGACGCGGCTACAACTTCGCCACCTATGTGAGTTCGCGCGCCTTCGTGTGGCGCAATGCAGAGATCGGCGAGAACAGTTTCATCTTCGAGAACAATGTGATCCAGCCATTCGTTCGCATCGGCAACAACTGCATCTTGTGGAGCGGCAACCACGTGGGTCACCGCACGGTGGTGCGCGATCACGTATTCGTCGCTTCGCATGCCGTGATTTCCGGCTTTTGCGAAATCGGCGAGAGCAGCTTCATCGGGGTCAACACCACTTTCAACGACCACATCAAGGTGGCCGCGGACAACGTGATCGGTTCCGGTGCGCTGGTGCATCGGGACACCGAGCAAGGGCGCATCTACGTCGGCTCGCCTGCCAAGGCGGTGCCGGACCGATCCAGCTTTGACGTGAGGCTCTGACGCCCATGGCGGCGTGGCGCAAGCAGGGGCTGGTATTTGATACCGCGCGGCAGGGCGTGGGCGGGTGGATGCGTCATTCTGCCCTGACGCCTACGCCGTGGCGACTGGATGACGAAACCATCCGCGTCTACGCGGGGTTTCGCGACGAGGACGGGGTCAGCCGCATCGGCTATGTCGACGTGCGAGCGAGCGATCCTTCAAAAGTATTGCGGGTCAGTGCGGAGCCCGTGCTCGACATCGGGCGCGGCGGCTGTTTCGACGACAACGGCATGATCCTGGGTGACATCGTGCAGGCGCCCGGTGGCCTGCATATGTTCTACGTGGGTTTCCAGCGCGTGGCACGCGCGAAGTTCCTGGCCTTCACCGGCCTGGCCGTGTCCTCCGACGGTGGCGAGCATTTCGAGCGCGTGCAGGAAACCCCCATCCTCGACCGCGCGCCGGGGCGCAGCACCATAGCGGCCGTGCACTCGGCCATGTTTGAGGGCGGGCAATGGCGCCTGTGGTATGCCGTGGGTGATGACTGGGAAGTCATCGACGGGCGTCCATTTCCCCGCTACCACATTCGTTGCGCGAGCACCGACGACCTCTCGCGCATCCCACGCGAGGACCACGTCTGCCTGCAGCCGCGAGGCAGCGAGTACCGCATCGGGAGACCGCGCGTGTATCGCATGAATGGCCGGTACGCGATGTATTTCACCCGCGGCAACGTTGGCGGCGATTATTTCCCTGGCGTGGCCTTCAGCGACGACGGCATCCACTGGGAACGCCGCGACGAGGCCCTGGGCATGGCCTTGTCCGAGAGCGGCTGGGACTCGCGGACCATCTGCTACCCGGCCTTGATCGAGCGCGGCGACGACGTACTGATGTTCTACAACGGCAACGACATGGGCCTGGATGGCTTCGGCGTGGCCGTGGCCCGAGAGCCGCTGGCGGGGATGGCGCATGTTTAGGCTGCGCCCGTATCGCGCCGAGGACGCCGCCGCGTGGGACGCCGTGGTGGGCCGTTCGCGCAACGGCAACTTTCTGCATCGACGCGGCTACATGGACTATCACGCTGATCGTTTCCTCGACAGTTCGCTGGTGGTGGAACGCGGCACCGAGATCGTCGCCGTATTTCCCGCCAGCCGTCGCGACAACGTGGTCACCAGCCATGGCGGCCTGACCTATGCCGGCCTGATTACTACCCACGACCTGCGCGCCGACTCCACCTTGTCGGTGTTCGAGATGATGGGCGAGCACTACCAGCAGGCGGCCGTGGATCGTCTGATCTACAAGGCGGTGCCGCATATCTTCCATGCCTATCCGTCGGAAGAGGATCTCTACGCCCTGCAGCGGGTGGGCGCCAACCTGAAGCGGCGCGACATCTCCTCGGTGGTGCCGCTGCAGCACGCCGTCGGGTTTTCCGAGGCGCGCCGGCGGGCGATCCGGCGTGCGCGTGCGATGGGCGTGGAAGTTCGTCGCAGCGACGATCTGGCCGGCTATCACGCGCTGCTTGGCGACGTGCTGCGCCGGCACGACGCCGTGCCGACGCACACCCTGGCCGAGCTGCAACTCCTGCGCGAGCGTTTTCCGGGACAGATCACCTTGCACGAAGCGCGGCAGGGCGATGTGCTGCTTGCCGGTGCGCTGGTCTACGACTTTGGCCGCACGGTGCATACGCAATACCTCGCCGCGTCGGAGGAGGGCAGGCGCGTTGATGCGCTGAGCCTGCTGCTGGGCAGCCTGGTCACCGAGGCCTATGCGGACCGCAGTTATCTGAGTTTCGGCATCTCGACCGAGCAGGAGGGCACGGTGCTCAACAGCGGCCTGATCGCGCAGAAGGAATCGTTCGGCGCCCGCGGCATCGTGCACGATATCTACGAGTGGGTGCTGTGATGGACGTGCCCTTTCTCTCCCTGCGCGATGTCAATGCCCGTTACGCCGACGAGCTGAAGGCGGCTGCGTCGCGCGTGATCGACTCGGGCTGGTACGTGATGGGTGATGAACTGGCCGCGTTCGAGCGCGAGTTCGCGGGGTACTGCGGCGTTGCCCATGCCGTGGGCGTGGGCAACGGCCTGGATGCCTTGTCGCTGATCCTGCGTGGCTACAAGGAACTCGGTGCGCTGCGCGACGGCGACGAAGTCATCGTTCCCGCCAACACCTTCATCGCCACCTTGCTGGCGATCACCGCCAATCAACTGGTGCCGGTGCTGGTGGAGCCGGATCCGGCGACCTTCAACCTTGATCCGCAGCGCGTGGAGGCGGCCATTGGCCCACGCACGCGCGCCATCATGCCGGTGCACCTGTACGGCCAGCTGGCGGATATGGCCGCGCTATCGGGCATCGCCGGCCAGCACAAGCTGCTGCTGATCGAAGATGCCGCCCAGGCGCACGGCGCCAGCAGCGAAGGGCAGCGCGCGGGCGCTTTCGGCGACGCGGCCGGATTCAGTTTTTTCCCGGCCAAGAACCTGGGCGCGCTGGGCGATGGCGGCGCCGTCGTCACCAACGACGACGAACTGGCGGCGCGCGTGAAAGCCTTGCGCAACTACGGCTCGGAAGTGAAGTACCAGCATCTGTACCAAGGCGCCAATTCGCGGCTGGATGAAATCCAGGCCGCCATGTTGCGGGTGAAGCTGGCGCATCTGGATGAGGAGGTGGCGATCCGCCGCGAAGTGGCCAGCCGCTATCGCGCAGGCATCGATCACCCCCGCATCGTGTTGCCGCGCGTCGAGAGCAACGAGCGCCACGCATGGCATCTGTTCGTGATTCGCTGTGGCCAGCGCGACGCGCTGCGCCGACATCTGGAAGCCCAGGGCGTGCATAGCCAGGTGCATTACCCGGTGCCGCCGCATCGGCAGGCGGCGTATCCGTCCTTGCACACGTTGAGCCTGCCCATCACCGAGCAGTTGCACGATGAAGTGCTGAGCTTGCCGATGGGGCCGACCATGAATGACCAGGCGATCGAACGCGTGGTCGCCGCCTGCAATGCATTCGAGCGTGCGCCATGAACATCCTGCGCGCCGGTTTCTATGCCTCCTTCGCCACCGCGGCAAAACTGCTCGCGGGCCTGGTGATACTCAAGCTGGTGGCGTGGATGGCGGGGCCGGAGGGCGTGGGCCGGCTGGGCCAGTTCATGAGCCTGATGTCCATGCTGGCGGTGCTGGCCGGCGGCGGCATCAGTGCGGGCGTGGTCAAGTACGTCGCCGAATATCGGGATCATCCCGAGCGCCTGTCGCGTCTGCTGTCAGCCGCGCTGTGGTATGCGCTGTGCGCGTCCTGCCTGATCGGTTGTCTCGGCCTGCTGCTCAGCCGGCAACTGGCCGGCTGGCTGCTGGGCGATATCCGCTATCAGGGCTTGATTGCCGTGCTGGCGGCTGCGCAATTGGGCATTGCGCTGATCAACTACATCCTTGCCGTGATCAATGGCTTCATGGATGTGAAGCGCCTGGCCTTCGTGCAGGCGCTGGGTTCGTTGCTAAGCATCGTGGTGGCCTTGCTGCTGGCGCGCTGGCTGCAGCTCTACGGCGCGCTGCTGGCGCTCGTGATCGGGCAGCTGCTGGTGCTCGCCGTGGGCCTGCCGGCGTGGTGGCGCAGCCCGTATTTCCACCGCGGCATGTTGCGCATTCGTTTTGACCGCGACATGACGCTGCGGCTGGCGACCTTCTCGGTGATGACGCTGACCTCCGCGCTGGTGCCGCCGCTGGTCAATATCGCCGTGCGCGATCATCTGGCCGCGCAGTTCGGCTGGGGGCAGGTGGGTTACTGGCAGGCGGTGAGCAAGGTGTCGGACGCCTATCTGTTGTTCCTCACTACCGCCATCAATGTCTACTACCTGCCGAAACTGGCCTCGACCCACGAGCGCGCGCCGCTGCTGGCGGAACTGCGCCTCGCCTATCGCTACATCATGCCGGCCGTGCTGCTGCTGGCGGTGGGCATCTATGTCTGCCGCGGCTGGGTGACGGCGCTGCTGTTCAGCGCGGATTTCTCCGCCGCCAACAGCCTGTACGCGCCGCAGCTGGTCGGCGACGTGGTGAAGATCGCCTCGTTCGTACTCTCCTACGTGATGCTCGCCAAGGCCATGACGCGGCTGTTTGTGGCTTCGGAATTCGCCTTCGCGATCAGCTATGTGGTGCTGGTGTACCTGTTCACCGCGCGCTTCGGGCTGGTCGGGGCGATGTACGCATTTACGGTGAACTACGCGCTGTACCTGGTCTTCAACGTGATCGTGGTACGCCGCTACCTGAGGGAGCTATGACGATGAACGACGCCAAGCCGACGGGGGCACGCATGCCGCTGGTCTCCATCCTGGTGCCCGCGTTCAATCACGAGCGGTTCGTGGAACGCTGTCTGGACAGCGTGCTGGAGGATCCGTACCCGTGCAAGGAAATCGTGATCATCGATGACGGTTCCACGGACGATACGGGTCTGCGCATTGCCGCGTGGATCGCCAGGCACGGCAACGACGTGCCGGTGGAGTACGTGCGTCGCGCCAACAAGGGCGTGGCGGCCACGCTCAACGAGCTGGCGGCGCGGGCGCGTGGCGAATTTCTGCGGCTGGGCGCGAGCGACGATTACCTGCTGCCGGGCGGCCTCGACGCGCAGGTCGACTATCTGCTGGCGCATCCCGACAAATGGGCGGTGATCGGCGATTCGGAAGTGGTGGATCAGGACGGACATCGCCTGTACGACAGCGGCATGCGCGACCTGCACCACGCGGACAAGGGGCTGTATGGCAGTGCCGAGGGCATCCGCCGCGCGGTGATCACCCAGTGGGCCATCGGTGGGCCGGTGACGCTGGTGCGCCGCCGCGCGCTGGAAACCGTGGCCGGATGGAGCGAGACCCTGCGTATCGACGACTGGGATTTCTTCCTGCGCCTGGCCGCGCATGACGCGATCGGCTTCATCGATCGCAATGTGTGCGCCTACCGCATCCATGGCAACAACTTGAGCCGCACGCGCGACACGCGTACGCGCATCCATAACCTGATGGAGGCGCGCGACGTGGCGATCCGGCGCTCGGCCATGTTCGAAGAGCCGTATCGCACCCTGCTGCTGGCGCAGTCGCATCACATGGGCGCCAAGATCGCCTTCCTCGAGCGACGGGTGTGGGCGGTGGGCGTGCACATGGCGGGCTACGCCTTGCTGAGGTTGATGTCGCGCACGCGCAGCCGCTGGCCGCACCACCAGCTGGAGCGGGCATGAAACAATTGCTGCGCCTGCCGTCGTTCTATATCAGCTTTCCGCTGCTGCTGACCTGCGGGCTGACCCTGCTCAGCTACGACCTGCCGCCGGATTACCTGCAGGGCATCCTGTTGCTGGCGGTGATGGCGGTCGCCATTTTTGTGTTCGATGCGGTGGCTGGCATACGGCTGCCGCGCAGCACGGTGTTCCGTCATCGCGATTACGTGGGCACGCGCGACGGCCTGGTCGCGCTGCTGTTTGCCGGCTTGATCGTGGTGTTCTGCGTGCTCGATCTCACCCTGTTTCCCATCCCGCTGTTCGCGACGCCGTCGGCCTACGCGAACATGGAGGGCGGTCGCGATCATATCCGGCACGTATCGGACATGTGCTGGGTGCTGCCGCCCATCGGCCTGCTCTGCGCGCGCAACAAGTGGCTGCGTGCGGCGCTGGTGGTGGCGGGTTTGCTCTTCCCGGTGCTGGTGATCGATCGCAACCGCATCTTCGCCGCCTTGTTCTCGATGGCGCTGATCTTCCTGTTCCGTCGCGACGACGCGCGCCCCTTGCCGTGGAAGACCGTCACCGTGCTGGCGGTGGGCGGGGCGGTGATGTTCTCGGTGTTGGGCATCCTGCGTTCGGGCACGCTCGACTACGTGACGCTTCCCTTCAGCGACATGTACAAGGCCTCGCCGCAAGGCGTGAAGTGGCTGCTGCTGTACGCCAGCGCGGGGCCGTACAACTTCGGCTCCATTCTCGCCAAGCACTACACGGACAGTCACTTCCTGATCAATCAGCTGGTGCCGATGTCCGGCTCGATTGCCACGGCCGGCACGGGCATCCCGCTGGATGCAGCGAACATCAACGTGGGCACGGAGTTCTTTCCGTTCCTGATGGCGTTCGGCCCCGTCGGCGCCGTGGGATCGATGGTGGCGCTCTACGCGTTGCTGCTGTGGAGCGTGCGGCGGTTGCAGCCCACCGTGCCGCTGTTTGGCTGGCTGATCTTCCTGCGCGTGTCCTATACCTGCCTGATGGCGCCGTTCGCGCCGCAAGCCTTCACCTGGACCAATGCCGGTTTCATCCTGCTGTGCCTGCTGATGCAGCTGATTGCGGCGCTGCTGCCGAACCGCCGGCACGCCCGTCCCCAACACTCCCATGCCCACGCGCTGCCGAGCGGCGTGGTCCCACCTTCTCTTCCATGAGTCACGCCATCATGCAAAACGACGAAGTCTACGTAATGGATCTATGGCACATCCTGGCGCGCGAATGGGCGTGGTTCCTGGCCGGCCTGCTGGTGGTGCTGCTGGCGGTGTTTGCGTATGCGCACACGGCGCGACGACAGTGGGAAGCCACGGCGTTCATCCAGATCGGGCAGGTGCCGGCGCTTCAGGGTACCGATCCCAAGGTGGAGCCTCTGGCGCGCGTCCTTGAACGTCTTCAACTGGTGCCGTTCCAGAACCACGTACTGGCCAATCTGGGCATCAAGGAAGACGCGCCGGAAGCGAAGCTGTATCGCAAGAGCGTGAAACTGGATCCCTTGCCCTATGCCGGCCCCCTGATCAAATTCAGCGTGCGCGGCTGGTCGCCCGAGCAGGCGCGCAAGTTCGCCGAGGCCACCGTGGCGGAGTTGCAGGTCGTGCATCAGGCCTTGATGGCCAAGCCGCTGGCATTGACCCAGGCGCGCCTGGATGAAGTGAGTGCGGACCTGAAGGCGGCCGAGGCCGAACGCAGCCAGTTGTTGCAGGCGGCCACGCCGGCAGGTGCCCATGACAAGGATGCGCAGGGCGCGGGCGTCGCCTCGATGCTGTTGACGGCCACGGATGCGCAGATCCGCGAGCTGCGCCAGACGCAGGGCGAGCTCAGCGTGCGCCTGGCCCATAACTTCACCTACCAGACCTCGCTGATGTGGCCGGTTTACGTGCCTCAAGGGCCGGCATCCCCGAATCTGGCGCTGATCTGGGGCATGGGCGTGCTGTTTGGCCTGTCGTTGGGCGTGTTGGCTGCGATCGTGCGCAATGCGCTGCGCCGCGCGCATGTCGCCACGGTCTCATTCAACCAAACACACGCCTGACGGCACCTACAACGGACCGCATGCGCGGTCGCATCGATCAACCTGCAAACACTGTTGGAATCAGCCATGGAACAAGCGAGCCGGCGCCCCCTGGAAGCCACCTTGAACGAGGCGCAACTGCTCGACACGCAGCGCGCCTTCGACAGCGTGGCCGCCGACTACGACGGTCCGCGCGGCAACAATGAGCTGATCCAGCGCATGCGCGTCACCCTGTGGAATACCGTCTGCCGCGAGGTGCCGGCCAACGGCCAGCTGCTGGACATCGGCTGCGGCACGGGGATCGATGCGCTGGAATTCGCCGGCCGCGGTTACCAGGTGGTGGCCACCGACTGGTCGCCGGCGATGGTGGGACGCACGCGCTCGCGCGCCGCCGTGGCGGGTCTGGAATCGCATGTGGAGGCCAGGCATCTTGGCGTGCAGCAACTGGATCAGCTGCAGGAACAGTTCGACGGCATCTATTCCAATTTCGGTCCGCTCAATTGCGCACCCGACCTGCACGCGGTGGCCGAGCAGTGCGCACGGCTGCTCAAGCCCGGCGGCAAACTGATCTTCTCGGTGATCGGACGCATCTGTCCGTGGGAAATGGGGCACTACGCGATGCGCGGACGCTTCCGCCGCGCCAGCGTGCGCGGCACCCGCGGTCCCGCTGCGGTGGGCATGAACAAGCACACGATCTGGACTTACTACTACCTGCCGCGCGAGTTCTACCGGGCGTTCGCCGATCTGTTCACGCTGGACGACTATCGTGCGCTCAGCCTGTTCATGCCGCCGCCCTACCTGGTGGACTACTACCGTCGCCGCCAGCCCTGGTACGAGAAGCTGGGCCGACTCGACGACCGCCTCGGCGCGCTGCCCTTGCTGCGCGACATGGGCGATCACTTTCTGATCGTGATGCGCAAGCGCTGACGCCATGGACGCCTGGTTCGCTCGAACCCATGCCAGTCTCTGCGGAGCGGCATGCGTCGTGCCTGAGGGCATCACGCGCGGGCCATTGCGGATACGCGGCAGCCGCATCGACGCCTCGGTGCCGGCCTGGGCGCATCGCATCGACCTGCGCGATCACTTGATTTTTCCAGGCCTGATCAACTCGCACGAACACCTGCAGGTGAATGCCGTGCCGCCGTTGCCGGGCGCGCAGGTATTTCCCAACAGCTACGCGTGGATCGAGGCGTTCCAGTCGCACTTCGGCGATGCGGCCGTGTTGGCGGCCCTGCGCGTGCCCAAGGCGCTGCGCCTGCGCCACGGCGCACTGAAAAACCTGTTGGCCGGCACCACCTGCGTGGCGCACCACGATCCCTGGCACGAGGCGCTGGACGCGGAGGATTTCCCGGTGGCGCTGCTGCGCGACTACGGCTGGAGCTATGCGCTGGGCTGGAGCTCGTACGGGCCGCCGGTGCAACAGAGCTTTGCGAAGACGCCGATCGACCAACCCTGGATGATCCATCTGGCCGAAGGCAGCGATGCCACGGCGCAGGGCGAACTGGCGGAGCTGGACGAGCTGGGCTGTCTGGCGGGCCACAGCGTGCTGGTACATGGCGTGGGCATGCGCGAGCAGGATATCGATCGGGTGATCGAACGCGGCGCGGGCGTGGTGTGGTGTCCCACCAGCAATCAACGTCTGCTGGGCTGCACGCTGGATCCCCGTCGCCTGGCCGAGGCGGGACGCCTCGCGCTGGGTACGGATTCCCGGCTCAGCGGTTCGCGCGACCTGCTGGAGGAATTGCGGGCTGCATCGATGCACGGAGACCTCACCCCACAACAGTTGCTTGGCCTAGTCTCCACCGATGCATCGCGACTGCTGCGCCTGCCATGGCACGGCAGCCTGCAGGCTGGCGCGCAGGCCGATCTGCTGATCGTGGAAGACCGCGGCGGCGATCCACGGGCGAGCCTGCTCGGCCTGGAGCGCAGCGACATCCGTGCCGTGGTGCGCGACGGTCTGCCGCGCATTGCCGATACCGACTTTGCCGACTGGTTTGCCGTGGCGGGCGTGGAGACCGTGTCAGTGCTGCTGGATGGTCGTCCCAAATTGCTGGCCAAGGCGCTGGCCGATCCCGAGTTGCTGGCGCTGGAACCGGGGCTCGAACTTGCCACGGTGCGCCACGCGCCGGTCAACGCTGTAACCGCCGAGGCGCGCTGCTGATGCTGCACCACACTCCCATCCTCGATCCCTCCGACGCGTATGCGCTGTGGGCTCCCAGCTACCCGGCGCGGGCGCACAACCCGGTGATGCTGGCTGAAGAACGCGCCATGCTCAGCCTGTTGCCGCAGGATTTCAGCGGACGCAACGTGCTCGACGCCGGCTGCGGCACCGGCCGCTATATGCGGCATGCGGTGCAGCGCGGCGCCGCGCGCGTGGTGGGCGTGGACCTGTCGCCCGACATGTTGATGCGCGCTCACGATGAACTGGGCAACGTTCGTCGACGCGCCTCGATCGAATTGATGCAGGGCAGCCTGGACCAGCTGCCGGTCACCGACGCCTGGGCAGACCTGACCATCTGCGGACTGGCCGTGGGCCATGTCGAACAACTGGAGCCCGTGCTCGCCGAGCTGTGCCGCGTCACCCAGCCGGGCGGCATGGTGTTGTGCAGCGACGTCCATCCGATCGGCCATGCGCTGGGCTGGTTGCGCGACTTCAAGGCCGAGGGCCGTCGCTACGCCGTGCGCCACACGGCCCATCTCTACAGCCACTGGCACGCTGCCTGCGGCAGGCTGGGCCTGGATATCGGCTGCGTGCTCGAACCCATGCTCGACCCCACCGATATTCCGCCCGGCGCGCATTTCGACCGCGCCGCGCTGGAGGTGCCGGTCGCCCTCATTTTCCAGCTGTGGCGCAAGCCATGATCACCGCCACGACACGTCCGCCCATGAACCACGCGCCGCACACGATTCTGATCAACCCGACCATCACGTCGCGTTCCAGCGCGCGCTTTCCGCTGTCGTTGCTGCACCTGTCGACCTCGCTCGATCGTGCGGGCAGCAGTCGCATCATCGACGGCAATATGGAGCGCGACTTCGTCCAGCAGACGCTGCACGCGCTGGATGAAGGCCACTGCACGGCGGTCGGCATCAGCGTGATGGGCGGCCCGCAGATCGAGCCGGCCATCGCGGTGTCACGCGCGATACGCGCGCATCGACCCGACGTGCCCATCGTGTGGGGCGGCTACTTTCCCACGCTGTATACCGAGACGGCCCTGCGAGCGCCGTATGTGGATTACGCGATACGCGGGCAGGGCGAAGACAGCCTGCCGGAACTGGTTGCCGCCTTGCACGCGGGCGCGTCGGACAAGCTTTCCACCATCAACGGCCTGTCGTGGCTCAAGGATGGCGAGCTGGTCAACAACACGAGCCGGCCGTTCTCCCGCAATGGGCCGCCGACGGTATTGCCGTACGAGAAGCTCGGCGATCCCAGCCGCTATCTGGCGCGTACGTTCCTCGGTCGTCGCACGGCTGCGCATCAGGCGTCGGTGGGTTGCCGATTCCGTTGCACGTTCTGTGGCGTGGCCGCGATGTTTGGCGGCGCCACCGCGCTGCCGCCGCTAGAGCGTCTGGAACGCGATCTCAAATACCTGAAGTACGAGCTGGGCGCCGATTCCATCCAGTACTTCGACCACAATTTCTTCGACCGCGAGCAGGACATGATTCCGCTGCTGGAAATCATGGCGCGCTATGAGCTGCCCTGGTGGTGCTATGCGCGCGCGGATGCCTTGCTCAATCTCTCCGAGAGCACCTGGAAGCTGGTGCGCAAGAGTCGCCTGCGCATGGCCTACATCGGCGCGGAATCGGCGAGCCCGACCATGCTGAAGGAAATCCGCAAAGGCACCCGTCCGGACCAGACGCTGGCGGTGGCCGAGCTGTGCCGGCGGCATGGGGTGATCCCCGAGCTGTCCTTCATGGTCGCGCCGCCGGAGAACTCCGAAGAGGAGACCGAGCATACCTTCGAGTTCATCCGCGAACTCAAGCGGGTCAATCCGCAATCGGAAATCATCGTCTACGTCTATACGCCGCTGCCGGAAAGCAGCAAGCACGAGAAGGATCGCGGCAAGCGTGCTTCCACGCCGCTGCTCGACCTCAACGGCGAGCCCCTGGTGTTTCCCTCGACACCGGAGGAATGGACGCAGAAGCGGTGGGTGGACTACGCCTGCCATGCGGATGCGCCATGGGTGACCGACAAGCTGCGTCAACGCATCCACGATTTTGTCACCGTGCTGCGCTGCCGTTATCCGACTGTGCAGGACCTGCGTTCGCCGACCTGGGCCAAGCGCACGCTGTCCGCGGCGGCCTCGTGGCGCTACCGGATGCGTCGCTACGACCGGCCGTGGGAGTTGAATCTCGCCAACCGCCTGGTGCGCCTGCGCATGCCTCAGGTTTCGGGACTCTGACCCGTGCCATTGCATGTTGCGCAGATCAACTTTTTTCCTGCACCGGTGGACCTCATGCCGGCTGACATCCTCCAAACATGGCCTTCGCTGGTGGACATTGCCGAGATCGCCGCGAGCGCAGGCACGCGGGTCAGCGTGGTGCAACTGGCGGCGCATGCGCAGAGCCTGCAGCGCAACGGCGTCGACTATCACTTTGTCGCCGGCCATGACGGCAACGCCACCGATCGCGTACGACGGATCGCCCGGTTGCTCGGCGAGTTGAATGTCGACGTGGCACATGTCCACAGTCTTGGCGCAGCCGGCGATGCCTATGCGCTGTCGCGCGAGCTGCCGCAACTGCCGATCCTGTTGCAGGATCACGCCGACCGCATGCCGCCGCGTTGGCGCCGCCTGCGCTGGCGGCGCTGGTACGCGGCGGCGGCAGGCGTCGCCTTCACCGCGCCGGAACTTGCGCGCCCATACGTGACGGCCGGCCTGCTGGGCTTGTCGACGCGCCTGTTCGTGATACCCGAATCCACCAGCCGCTTCACCCCGGGCAGTCGCGAGCAGGCGCGGGCCGAGACCGGTCTGCACGGTGACCCCTGCGTGGTCTGGGTGGGTCATCTGCAGTCCGGCAAGGATCCCTTGACGGTGCTGGATGGTGTCGCCGAGGCATCAACGCATCTGCCTGGCCTGCAACTGTGGTGCGCCTTTGGCAGCGCGCCGATGCTGGCGCAGGTGCAGCAGCGCATCGATGGCGATGCGCGCCTGCACGGGCGCGTGCATCTGCTGGGCAAGGTGCCTCACGAGCAGGTGCAGTCGCTGATGCGCGCCGCCGATATCTTCGTGTCAGGCAGCCATGCGGAAAGCTGCGGCTACGCCCTGCTGGAGGCGATGGCCTGCGGCGTGACGCCGGTGGTGACCAATATTCCTTCGTTTCGCGCCTTGGTAGGCGACATGGGCGAGCTATGGCCGCGCGGCGACGCCAAGGCGCTGACCAGCGCCTTGTTGCGCAGTGCGACGCGCCGCCCGTCTGCTGCCGACGTGCGCCGTCATTTCGACCGCTGTCTGTCGCTGCAGGCGGTGGGTCGCCGCTGGGCCGACGCGTATGCACAGCTGCACGCCGGTCGGCGGGGAGGCACCGCATGAAACTGGCGCTGGTAGTCCCCGGCGGCGTCGATCGCAGCGGCGAATTCCGCGTGATTCCCGTGTTGCTTGCCTTGATTCGCCGTCTTGCCTGCGAGCACGAAGTGCACGTGTTTGCCCTGCGCCAGGAAGCGTCGGCCGACTGCTGGCATCTGGCCGGCGCGCACATCCACAACATCGGCGATGGCTGGTCGCGCCTGCGCGCCATCCAGGCGATACGCAACGAGCATCGCCGTGCGCCGTTTGACCTGGTGCAGGCGATTTTTTCCGGCTCATGCAGTTTCGTAGCGGTGGCGGCAGCGATGCTGCTGCGCCTGCCCAGCTTCGTGCATATCGCCGGCGGCGAGCTGGTCGCCTTGCACGATATCGGCTATGGCGGCCGCCAGCGCCTGAAAGGGCGGATTCGCGAAGCGCTGGTGCTGCGCAGTGCGGACGCCGTGACCGCGGCGAGCGTGCCCATCATCGACTCGCTGCAGGCGCTGGGATTGCGCGCCCGTCGCGTGCCGCTGGGCGTGGATCTGCGCGCGTGGCCGCCGTTGCCGCCGCGCTGTCGTCGCACCGGTCGCGCGCGCTTGATCCATGTGGCAAGCCTCAATCGCGTCAAGGATCAATCGACCTTGCTGCGGGCGCTGACCGTGCTGGCCGAATCGGGTGTGGATTTCCAGATGGATATCGTGGGCGTGGACACGCTCGATGGCGAGATCCAGCGACTTGCCCGCGAGCTGCGGCTCAACGGCCACGTGCACTTTCATGGTTTCAAGACGCAGCGCGAGTTGCGGCCGATGATGGAAGCGGCCGACGTGCTGGTGATGTCATCGCGCCATGAGGCCGGACCGCTGGTGTTGCTGGAAGCGGCAGTGATGGGGCTGCCCACGGTCGGCACCGCCGTGGGCCATCTGGCGGAATGGTCGCCGAGTGCGGCGTTGGCAGTACCGGTGGGTGATTGGGCAGCGCTGGCGGAGTCGATCCGGCAGGTATTGGCCGATGACGAGCTGCGCCTGCGCCTGGCGGTGGCTGCGCAGCGTCGCGCGGTCACCGAAGATGCGGACTACACCGCCCGCGCCTTCGAAGCACTTTATCTGCAGGTGCTGACGGCCGGTTCCGGGCGCTGAGCCCGGCTCGTGGTGGTTTGCGCCAGCGCGGCGCGCACCACGTACATGGTGTCCATGCGTGGCACCGAACGGGTCAGCAGGGTGACGATGCGGCTCAGCTGGCGCGACTTCACCCATGGCGAGCCTTGCAGCCAGAGCTGGGTGCGGATCATGTCGTCGCGTTCCTGCTTGGCCTCCTCGGAGGGGCGCAGGCGGTTGAGCAGGTAGTGGCCTGCTTCGCGTACCGAGCGCACCCATTCCAGGCCCGGCCACGCATGCAGCCACAGCTCCGAGCAGGACACCTGGGTGAGCGTGTGATGGCGCGAGACGCTGCGCAGCAGCGCATGACAGTCCAATTCCAGCTCGTACAGCAAGGCAGCCGGCACGGCGCCCTGGTAGTAGCGCGACACCAGCTGCAGCGGCGGCAGTGCCCACCACGGTGCCTCGTCGGTGTCGTGATCCCACAGGACATGCCAGTCGTTGCGCTGCATGCGCGAGGCCAGCAGCGAAATGTCGTTGAGATGGATCAGGCGCAGCGTGCGGCTACAGATATTGCCGGCGGCATGCAGCAGCAGATGGCACATCAACGCACCGAGCGAAGGGTAGGGCTGGATGCCCGGCAATGGATGGCGCGGATAGATGCGCTCAGTGATATCGACGGTCGCCACCGGCAGCCGTTCCTGGATACGCGTATGCAGCTCGATATTGACCGGCGTGTCGCGATGGTCGCCCAGGCCCACCGTCGGCGTGCCATGGAGCGGTTTGTAGACGCGGTGTTTCCAGCACGCGTAGGACTGCGCGTAACCCAGCGCTTCCAGCAAGGCGCCGGCGCGTTCGGCGTCGGCTTCGCTGACCAGCAGGTCGATGTCGGCCATCGGCCGTTCGCCCGGCGAGTAGACGCCGAGCGCATGCAACGCCGAACCCTTCAGCGCGACCAGCGCAATACCCGCATGGCGCGCATCGGCATCGATGCGTTTCAGCAGGGAGGCGATGCGTTGATGGCGCAGTGCCACGTGTTCGTACTGGCTGTCGATGAAACGGGACCATCCCGGGTTCTGCCAGCGCGGCTGCAGGGCGAACAATGACGCGACGCCGTGCGCGGCAGCTACCGCGGTGGCCAGCCGCCATTCCAGTTCGGTCCAGCCCGGCGTCTCGCCGCTGGGGTGGGCCAGTTCGGCAGCCAGCATCTCGGTGGTGTGTTTCAGACCGGATTTGATGGCGTCCAGCGGTGGCATGGAGGTGGACATGGCGAAGGCATCACACATGGCACGAGGTTCGCGGTCGCAGCGTGATCTCTGCGGCGCCGGTGCGGTGCACCGCCTCGGTGGCGATCAGGGCGTCCCAGCGCGCGTCCAGCGCATGCGCCGCCGTGCGATGGCGATCGGTCTGGCCCACCACTTTCCACTGCTGAACGATCGCCTGTTCGTGCAGCAGGTCGCGCACGTGGCGATAGAACTCCGAATCGTAAGCGCCCTGGAACATCATGGCGAGGTCATCGCTGTCCTGCCAATGCGTCTTCTCGCCGAGCTGCGCCTTCACCTGTTCGTAGAAGCGCGTGCCGGGCAGGGGATAGGACACGCTCACGCCGATGTCGTCAGGCGCGGCGCGGGTAATCAGATCGCGCGTGGCCATCAGGTCCTCGAGCTGCTCGCCCAGATAGCCCAGCTGGATGAAATAGCCCACCCGAATGCCTGCCGCGCCGAGCCGCTCGCGCGCCGTGATCAGTTCTTCGACCTTGGTGCCCTTGTTCATGTGATCGAGCACGCGCTGGCTGCCGCTCTCCGCGCCGATCCATGCCTCCTTGCAACCGGCGTGGCTCAGTGCTGCAGCCATGCGTTCGCTCATCAGGTCCGCGCGGGTCTGGATGGTGAAGGGAATGGAACCGTTCGATGCATTCACATGCGCAGCGAATGCCTCCACCCAATCCACGTGGAAGCCAAAGATGTCGTCGGCCAACCAGATGTGGTCGGCCTGGAAGGTGTGCTTGAGGTAACTCATCTCCGCCGCCACGTCTTCAGCGGTGCGGCGGTTGTAGTGATTGCCCCAGATCGGCTTGGCGCACCAGTTGCAGCGGAACGGGCAGCCGCGCGAAGCCGCCATGTTGAGGCTGAAATAGCCGTGGCGTTCTTTCCACAGCGTGCGGTAGCGCTCGATGTCGACCAGGTCCCACGCAGGCTGGCCGACGATGCGCGGATCGGGCGGCACGGCGCCGATTCGCGTCAGCTGCAACTGTCCGGCGCTGCGCGAGGCAACCCCGGGAAGGTTGGCCACCCAATCCTGGGTGCTGATCGTCGGATTCTTGTCGAGCCGTCCCATCAGTTCGATCAACGGCGCGACGCCTTCGCCGATCAACACCGCATCGGCGCCGGCTGCGAGAAAAGCCTCCGGCTGATCGGAAGCATCGGAACCGGCAACGATCACGCGTGCACCGTTGGCGCGCGCCATGGCGATCATCTCGCATGCGGCGTCGCGCATGCGGCCAAGACACATCTTGGTCAGGTAGTTGAAGTTGTCTTCGTAGATGACAACGACCTTGGGCGACGCGGCGCGCAAGGACGTGTCGAATTCGTCCACGCCTTCGGCGAGCATGGAGTCGAACAGCGAAACCTCGTGGCCCATGCGCCGCAACAAGGCGGCAACATGCAGGGTCGCGAGCGGCGGATACGGCTTGCCGCGCTCCCATTGCTTGCGGTCGAACCGCAGGAAGTAGGAGTGGCCGACCTGAATCGTTAGCATCTTCGAAGAGCCTCAATGGGTGAGCCCGTTCCACGGCAGACCGACGGCCCGGTCTCCTGCGTTCAAAGCTCGTCGCACGTGAGTGCCGGGCAGGGACGCAGGGGTTGCGGGCTGTTTCGAAAATATTTCGATGTCGCCGCGTGAAGGCTTGTGCTATCACAGCGCCGCAACCCTGCGAATGAAGCTCATGGCCGCGACCTTGGACCTTCTGACGGGCGATCTCAGCCCCGATCCCTTCCTCGAACGGATGCCTGAACGGTATTCGATGGACGTCCATGTGCTGGGCGGCCATTTCCATTTCACCAGCGACAGCGCCGCGCTGATTGACGTGGTGGCGATGGCCTATGCGGGCCTGCCAGCCCACGCGCTGCCGGTGGCGTCACCGGGCTTTCACGTCGAGCTGCGGCTCGCACCTGCCGGTGCCGGGCCATCGACGGAGGATCTCCCGCCGGCGCGCATGCAGTCGGGGGCCGGTTTCCTGTGCGGCGTGATGGACGCAAACAACTATGCGGTGCTGTTTCCCGAACAGCGCCGGGCGCTGGTGGTGGCCTCCGCCGATCAGTTGGTGCGTCCGTATCACCTGCGTTATGAGCTGATCGAATTCGCCGTGTTCACGCTGGCCACGCGTGCGCTTTCACTGGCGCCGCTGCACGGCGCCTGCGTGGGCTGGCACGGGCGGGCTGCGCTGGTGATGGGCAGCAGCGGTGCGGGCAAGTCCACGCTGGCCTTGCACAGCCTGCTGCGGGGCATGGACTTTCTTTCCGAGGATGCGGTGTTCGTGCATCCGCCAAGCGGAAAGGTCACCGGCGTGGCGAACTATCTGCACGTGCAGGCGGACGCCCTGCGTTTCGTCGACGAGCAGCGCCTGCGTGACTGGATCGGGCAATCGCCCGTGATCCGCCGCCGCAGCGGCGTGGAGAAGTACGAAGTGGACCTGCGCCATGGCCACGGTCGGCTGGCGCTGGAGCCGCTGGAGCTGGCCTGCGTGGTGTTCGCTTCGGCCCGGTCGGCCGATGATCCGCAGGCCTTGGTGCAGGCCATTCCCGATCACCAGATCGAAGAGCGCCTGCGCGCGGAACAGCCCTACGCGGCGTCGCAGCCAGGGTGGGACGCGTTCGTCGGCGCGATCCGGCGGCGCGGCGCGTACGAGCTGCGGCGTGGCCGTCATCCCACTGACTCGGTCGACGCCTTGATGCAGCTGTTGGGCTGAAGCGACCGTCGCGGCATGCAACCTTCCGCGCCCCGCCGCGCACCCATGGGCATGGGAGCTGAAGCGGATCGAGAGGTTTTTCTGCACTGTCATCAGGTGCCACCTGTGCCGCGACGGGCGCGTGTAAGAAGTCGTGTGGTTGGTTAGTCATGCAGAACGCAACCGCACGATCGCATCAGCAGTTACGTGGCCTGTCGCGGCCTTTTTTTGCCACGCTCGCCAGCCTCGGGGCTGGCGGCATCGCGTGGTATGTCGCGTTGTCGCTGGCCAGCGCGCTGATCGGCAATCTCGCTGCGATCTGCCTGGTGCCGCTGGTCGAACCTGGCCAGCCCTTGCCGGCGGGTTTTGGCTGGCTGGTGCGCGGCCAGGCCGATACGCAAGCGGTGGCCTTCCTGGTGGCCTCCGCACTGTTCGCCCTGCTGCGTTGGCAGGCTGCGCGCGTCGGTGCGCGCCTTAGCGGGCGTTATGCGATGACGCTCAGGCAGACGGTGCATGCCCGTCTGATCGATGCACGACTGTCGTCGTTGTCGGATGCCACCTCGGCCGAGGTGGCCAATGTGCTCACCTACAATATCGAAGTCGTCACCCAGGGCTTCAACGCGCTATTGCAGTTGCTGGTAGCCGGCATGACCGCGGCCGTGACGCTGGCCATGGCGTTGTGGTTGTCGCCACCGCTGTTGCTGGCGGTTCCGTTCGTGCTGGCTTTCGGCTTGATCGCTGCTCGCATCAGCAGTCGCGAGCAGGTGGTGGTGAGCCGGCAATACGTGGCCGATCTCACGCGCCTGTTCTGGTTGAGCGAGGATTTCCCGCGGCGCTGGCGGCATATCCGCTCCTTTGGGCGCGAAGACGCCGAGAAGGCCCATTACGCCGATATCGCGCAGCGGCTTGGCCGCGGCTATCGACGTCAGCAGGAGTTGATCGCGTCCGGTCGGCTCGCGCTGGAGATGCTGGCAGCGCTCGGTATTGCGTCGATCTTCCTGATCGCCAATCGATGGCACGGCGTGGACCGTGCCGCCCTGATCGCGGTATGCCTGTTGCTGGGGCGTCTGCTGCCTTATCTCGTCTCCACCCGGCAAGGTTTCCAGCAGGTTCGCTCTTCCATACCGGCGTTCGAACTGTGGCTTCGCCATGTGGGCATGGCTGCGGACAAGGCACCGCAGGCGGCCTCTTCGGCACGCTTGAACGAGGCCCTGCATATCCATCAGCTTCGGCTTGAGGCGCCCACGGCGCTGGACTTGCGCGAACTCACCCTGGTGCCCGGTGAACTGACCCTTGTGTGCGGCGATTCGGGCATCGGCAAGAGCAGCCTGGTCGATGTGCTCGCAGGCATGGTGACGCCCGCCATGTTCCGTGCGAGGGTCGGCGGCAAATCCATCGACTTCGCCAGCTACGCCGCACTCGTGCGCAAGTCGGCCTATGTGAGCCAGAGCGTGCGACCGTGGCAAATCACCGTGCGCGAATGCCTGTTGTGGGCCGCGCCGGATGCCACGGAGGCGATGATGCTGCAGGCGCTGGTCGACGTTGGCCTGGGCAAGCGCCTCGCCGATGCATCCACCGCGCTGGATACGACCTTGAACAGTTCGTCCAGCCGCCTGTCCGGCGGCGAGCTGCAGCGCTTGCTGCTGGCCCAGGTGCTGCTGCACGGGCCGGCGATCGCATTGCTGGACGAGGCCACCAGCGCGCTGGATGCGGAGTCGGAACTGTCTGTGCTGTCCGTGCTCAAACGCCGCTTGTCGCAAACGGTGCTGATCGTGGTATCCCATCGCGCCGGCGTCGCCGCGGTAGCCGATCAATGCCTGGCGATAGCCGAGGGCAGCGCCACGGTGACGGTGGTGGAAGCCAGGGACGCGGCTGCTTCCTAAGAACCACCCAGCGCATTCGGGTTGGGCGGCAGCGGGCCGAGAAACATCGCGCGCAGCCGCTCCACGCCGATCACGCGCGCCAGTTCGGCAAACACGCAGTAGTTGAAGATCAACACCAGCAGCAGGATCTGGATCGCCCAGAAGTGTGCCCAGTTCATGCTGGCGACGAGCTGGTGATTGGCGGCGGAAAGATCGTGCGTGTCCTTCCAGAACTCGTGCAGACGCTCCAGGTAGTGGATGAAGGTGGCGACCACGGTGTAGATCACGGTTTTCCATGCCGCGTTCCAGATCAGCGGTTTTTCCGGAAAGCGGTTGATGAAGGGCAGCATATTGGCAAGCAGCACCGCCTTGCCCAGGATCAGCGCGGAAATGAGCACCGTGGCGAAGGTGGGCAGCGACAGGCCGGTTCCCCGTGTCAGCAGCGCGCGCACCAGCAGGACGATATTGAGCATGACGAAGAAGAAGATGGTGGGCGGCAGCATCTTCAACATTTCGTGTTTGATTTTCGCCATGGTTCCCATGCTGTTCTCCGCCGATGCGCCAGGCCGGGTGGGGTCGGGGATCACCTGCGCCGGAGGCGTCCCGCGACGCGTAGACCCGGGCTATTTCATACGCTTGGATACACAGGGTGCTAGCGAACATCTACGTGCATATGACTAAGTAATTTCCCCTAAGTAGATGCAGATCTGGCGAGGCTCACGCAGAGGACACGGACCTACGCGCGATCTTCACGTCGGTTGCGCGCTTATTCCGGCTGGGGAACCAGCGCGCACGTCGCGTCTGTGCGGCATCGGCAGGGTTCCCCGCGGGGGATTGGACATGCCTTATGGCCTGCAACCACGACGACTCATCACACCGCATGCGGAAGGAGCGTTGCCATGGGTGCGACTGGCGTGACCGGCATCCCCACCGTATTGGTGGTGGACGATGCCCCCGACAACCGGATGATCCTGTGCGAACTGCTGACGCCGCTTTATCGCGTCATCGAGGCGCCGGACGGTGAGACCGCCATGCACATGGCCGCCGCCGAACAACCGGACATCATCCTGCTGGATGTGGTGATGCCGGGCATGTCGGGCTTCGATGTCTGTCGCCAGTTGAAATCCCATGGCGAGACGCGCGGCATCCCCGTGATCTTCCTGACGTCGTTGAATGCGCCCGAGGATGAAACGCGCGGGCTGGTGCTGGGCGGCGTCGACTACATCACCAAGCCGGTGAATCCGCCGGTGGTGATGGCGCGCGTGGCCAACCATCTGCGCCTGCGGGCGGCGGCGGATTTCCTGCGCGACCAGAATGCCTTTCTCGAACAGGAGATCTCGCGCCGCACGCGCGAAGTGACGGCCATCCAGGAGGCCACCGTGGTCGCGCTCACCTCGTTGGCGGAGACACGCGACAACGAAACCGGCAATCACATCCGGCGCACGCAGCATTACGTGAAAGCGCTGGCGGACAAGTTGCAGGATCACCCGCGTTTCGCCGCGACGCTGGATGAAGTCACGCGCCAGATGCTGTTCCAGTCGGCGCCGCTGCACGACATCGGCAAGATCGGCATACCCGATCGCATCCTGCTCAAACAGGGACGCCTGACGCCCGAAGAATACGAGATCATGAAGACGCACACGACGCTGGGGCGCGACGCCTTGCAGCGCGCCGAAGAGCGGCTCACCACGCCCGTGTCGTTTCTACGCGTCGCCAAGGAGATGGCCTATGGCCACCAGGAACGCTGGGACGGCAGCGGCTATCCGCAGGGGCTCAAAGGAAATGCGATTCCCATCTCGGCACGCCTGATGGCGGTCGCCGATGTCTATGATGCCTTGATCAGCAAGCGCGTCTACAAGCAGGGCATGACGCACGAGGCGGCGGCAGCGGCGATTGCCGCCAAGCGCGGTATCGATTTCGATCCCGACATCGTGGATGCCTTTCTTTCCATCCAGGACACGTTTCGCGGGATAGCCCATCGTTTTGCCGATGACGAGGCCGCCCACAGTGGCTCGGCGCATCACCTGGCGACCTGACGCTACGCCATGAACGCGCTGCTCGAACGCCTGCAACGCCTGTCGCTACGTCGACGACTGCAGCTGGGGTTTGGCGGCATCCTTCTGCTGATGACCTTGCTGAGTGTGTACAGCCTTGGCGTACAGCATCTGCAGAAAGAACAGATGCGCCGGCTCTACGAGCAGGACATGCAAGGCCTGCTGCATGTCGAGGCGGCACGTGCCGCGCTGGCCGACATGGGGCAAGACCTGCGCGAAGCCGTCTTCATGCGCCAGGGTCCGGCGCGCGCGGAGGCGCTGTACCAGCTGGCCGGAGCGCATACGCTGGTGCGACGCGAAATCGAGCTGGCCAGGACCAGGATCTACCGCGACGCCATTGTGCGCAGCCTGGCCGAGTTCGAGCTCGCATTCTCCGACTATGAGCGGCGGGTGGATACCATCGCCGAACTGCTGGAAACCAAGGCGGACAGTGGGCGCTCCGCCGCCGATCTGATCGTGTCGCCGGAATTTCAGCGCGCCGACGAAGCGGCCAAGCATGCGCTTGAGCGCGTTGAACGCCTCAAGCGGGAAGGGGCCGACGACGAGGTCAAGAACGCCAATGCCCGCTACCTGTTCGGCGTGCAGCTCACGGTCTGGTTGCTGATCCTGGGACTGGTGGCCGGCGTGCTGTTCGGCAGCCTGATCAGCCGCACCATCCGGCGACCCGCCGCCGCCTTTCGGCGCGCACTGGATTCGTTGAGCGCCGGGCAACTGGATATCGCGGTGCCTTATACGGAGTATCCAAACGAAGCCGGCGAACTGGCGCGCGCCATCGTCACCTTGCGGGACGAGGCGCGGCAGATGGCGGCGCGGCGCTGGGTGAAGACACACGTCGCAGCGATCGCCGGCGAGCTGCAATCGCTGACCGGGATGGATGCGCTGGCCGATCGCTTCCTCTGCGCACTCGCGCCCCTGCTGGCGATCAACCATGGCGCGCTCTATATCTTCGAACCGGGCATGCAGCGACTGCGTTTGACGGGCAACTATGCCGCCGCCGATGCGCGCGAGTTCGTCATGCTGGGCGAGGGGCTGGTGGGACAATGCGCGCTGGATGGCAAGACGCTCAGCCTGCGCGAGGTGCCGGCGGACTACCTCAAGATTGCCTCCGGCCTGGGCGGCACCACGCCCACCCAGCTCGTGGTGATGGCTATCCTGCGCAACGATCGACCGCTGGGCGTGGTGGAACTGGCCAGCCTGTCGCCATTCGATGGGGCGCAGCTGGAACTGCTGGACGAATTGATGCCGCTGCTGGCGATGAACGTGGATCTGCTCGAACGCGCCGCGGATCTGCGCAGTCTGCTCGCCAAGAGCCAGGAGCACGCCGAACTGGCCGCGCGGCAGGCCACCACGCTTTCAGAGAAAACCAGGGAGCTGGAGGCCACCCAGCGCGCCATCGAAGCCGCCCGTGCGTGGTATCGCGGGATCATTGAATCGGCACCCGACGGCATGATGATCGTCGACCAGGAGGGGCGCATCCTGCTGGCCAATCCGCGTCTGGAGACCATTTTCGGCTATGCCAAGGGCGAACTGGACGGCGTGCCGGTGGAACAGCTCGTGCCTGCCGGCATGCATGGGAAACACCGGGGGCTGCGCGGAGCGTTCTTCGCCGAGGGCGTCAGCCGCAAGATGGGTCGAGGCAATGTCGATCTGCGCGGCAGGCGCAAGGACGGCAGCGAGCTGTCGGTGGAGATCGGCGTGTCGTTCCTGCCCGAGCTGGACGGGCAGGGCCGTTGCGTCTGCGCCGCCGTGCGTGACGTGAGCGAGCGTCGGATGATGGAGATGGCGCTCGTGCAGAGCCAGGAGCGCCTGCAGACCATCCTCGACAACTCGCCCATCAGCATTGCGGTCTCCACGCAGGGGCGCATCTGCTTTGCCAATCCGAAATTCGTGGAGACCTTCGGCACCGGCCTGGGCGACAGTACCGCGCCGATCTACGTGGAAACCGCGGCGCGCGCGCATATCTGGGCGACGCTGGAGCGGGAGGGCTCGGTGACCAATGAGGAGATCCGCATGCACGATGCGCAGCGTCGCGAACGCGACATGGTGGCGACGTTCCTGCCGATCGACTTCGACGGCGAAGCGGGCGTGCTTGCCTGGTTGCTCGATGTCACCGAAGCAAGGGCGGCCGAAGCGGCCATCCGCCACGCCAAAGAAGTGGCCGAGGAGGCCACCCGGGCAAAGAGCGCCTTCCTCGCCAATATGAGCCACGAGATCCGTACGCCGATGAACGCCATCATCGGCATGAGTCATCTCGCGCTTGAGTCGTCGCAGGATGCCAGGCAGCGCGGCCACCTGGAGAACATCCATCGATCCGCGGAAAACCTGCTGCGCATCATCAACGACATTCTCGACTTTTCCCGTATCGAAGCCGGTGGCATGAGCCTGGAGCGGGTGGCGTTCAATCTGGACGACGTGATTGGCCAGGTCGCCGGCATCATCGGCCTCAAGGCGCAGGAGAAGGGCCTGGACTTGCTGTTCGAATACGGCGCGGGTCTGCGCCGTTACTGGATCGGCGATCCGCTGCGGCTGGGACAGATCCTGATCAACCTGGGCAACAACGCGGTGAAATTCACAGAGCACGGCGCCATCGTGGTGGGCATCGAGCAGTCCGGCGTGGAGGGCGATGAGGTGATCCTGCACGCCCGCATTCGCGACACCGGCATCGGCATGACGGAGGAACAGTGCCAACGCATTTTCCATCCCTTCGTGCAGGCCGATTCGTCCACCACGCGAAAATACGGCGGCTCCGGACTGGGCCTGGCGATCTCCAAAACACTGGCGGAAATGATGGGCGGCACGATCTGGGTCGACAGCGCGCCGGGACAAGGATCCACCTTTCACGTCGAAGTGCGCGTGGGCGCGGCGCCAGAGGGGGCAGGTGAGAGGCCGTGGCTGGCGCCGGCAGGTACACGGCTGCTCGTCGTCGAAGGTGGCGCGGTGACGCGCGCCGTCGTCGCCGGCATGGCACGCAGGCTGGGCTTTGAGGTGGATGCGGTGGCGAGCGACGAGCAGACGCAGCAGCAGCTGGCGGACGCCAGGGACGCGGCACGCCCGTACAGCGTCGTGCTGATCGATGCGCGCTTGCCCGGCTTCCAAACCGTCATCGACAAACTGAAGCAACCCGCGCACGCGACGGGCGCGGAGCAACTGGTGGTGATCGCCTTTGTCCAGGGCGACGACGCTGCCATCGCCCATGCCATGGAGGTGGATGCACGCCTTGATGTGCTGACCAAGCCAATCACGCCGAAGGGCTTGCGCGAGTCGTTGCGGAACGCGCTTGCGCCGGCCTTGGCTGGCTCAACCCAGATGACGGCTCATCCGTCGCAACCCGAGGCCGTGTCGCTCGCCGGTAGCCGCGTGCTCCTGGTGGAGGACAACGATCTCAACCGCGAGCTGGCCACCGAATTGCTGCGGCGCGCGGGCATCGAAGTCGTCACGGCCGGCAACGGGCGCGAAGCGCTGGAGCGCCTGAGGCAGGATGCCGATGTCGACGGCGTGCTGATGGATTGCCAGATGCCGGTGATGGATGGCTACGCCGCGACGCGGGCCATCCGTGAGCAATTGCACCTCACCGCGCTGCCCATTATCGCGATGACGGCCGACGCGCTCGCTGCCGATCGCGAGAGGGCGATCGCGGCGGGCATGAACGACCACATCGCCAAGCCGCTCGACATCCGCCGCATGTTCGCCACCATGGCGCGATGGATCAAACCGCGTCACGCGGAGTCTGCATCGCCAGGGCCTGGCGGGGAAACCATGGTGGCCTCAGCCGTGCTTCCCGGCATCGATCAAGCGGCGGGTCTGCGCACCTGTGGCGACAACGCCTCGCTGTATCGGCGGCTGCTGCACCTGTTTCTCGAGAGCAACGCGCACTTCGAGCAGTCATTCCATCAGGCGAGGCAGGGGGACGACGCGTCCGCGGCCTATCGCATGGCCCACACCCTGCGTGGATCGGCCGCCAACATCGGCGCGATCGATGTCGCCGCGGCCGCCGGCGAGTTGCAGCACGCTTGCAAGGAAGGTGCGCCATCAGAGGAGGTCGAGCGCCTGCTGAACAAGCTGATGAAGGCCCTGGGTCCCGTGCTCGATGGCCTGTCCCGATACGACGCGCCACCGGCGAGCGGATGACTCAATGAAGGCGCGGCTTGCCTTGCTGCGAGGCAAAAATCGCGCGATCCACGTCTGTCTGGCTGCCCATGGCCTGTTCCGGCCACAGCGACGCATCGTCTTCCCGCAGCGATTCACCGGGAAGCACGTGCACGTCGACAGCGTGCAGACCACGCAGGATGTCCGAGACTTCCTCGATCTGAGCATCGTCATCGATTTCCACGCTGAGCACCGCGAAGCCGATCTCGACC
This sequence comes from Dyella sp. 05T440, assembly GCF_056395965.1. Lineage (NCBI taxonomy): Bacteria > Pseudomonadati > Pseudomonadota > Gammaproteobacteria > Lysobacterales > Rhodanobacteraceae > Dyella > Dyella sp. 05T440. Next base: position 30,568 of record NZ_JBFTKN010000017.1, on the reverse strand, counting down.
GCCGGCGGCAAGCTGGCGGGTTCACGCAGATGATGTTGCTTGCCTTCGCGTTCGCCGCGGTGGCTGACGCGCGACACCACGCTGGTCGGCGCACTGGCGCTTGCCGCGCACCCACCCACGCTTTCATCGCACTGGACCACACCTTTGCGACGAGGAAGACCGCGCGACATCAGTTTGTCGAACGCGGACGCCGCGCCGAACTGATTGCTGAACTTGGCAACGATAAGGGCGCTCATGGCTCTCTCCCGCGGGGATGGCTCGGCTCGCAAAGCCTTGCATGACAGGTGTTAACCGGGCGATGGCGCGGCGTGACCGGCAGGGCATCAGCATGAGTGTCCACTGAATGTTTTCCCTTGATGTGCAAAAGGATGACGCCAGCTGCACATCTCGTGGCTTAGACGTTTAGACACACTCGAACAGGAGTCCGCCCCATGCCCGAGGCAAAAACGCGCAAGGCCGTTGCGCGCGATAAACGGCAAGGAAAATCGGCCGGCACGCAGGCTGGCGAGTTCGTGCGTGAAGAGATGGAGCATGTGCGCAAAGGCAAACACGGCGCACGCTCGGCCAAACAGGCCATCGCCATTGGCTTGTCCAAGGCCCGCCGCGCCGGCGTGAAAGCGCCGGTCAGCAAGACCGCCAGCAAGGCCACGCGCAAGAAGGCCGCGCAGGACGAAACCGCATCCAAGCATCGCCGCAAGACCTCTGCCACGCGTTCGCGCGCCACCAGTGGCGCGTTGAACAAGGAAGGTCATGCGGCGGCATCCCACACTGCCTTGTCCAGGCAGGCCAAGAGCAGTGCGCGCAAACGGACCAGCGCATCGCGATCGGCGGCAGCCAGGAAGGCCGCGCGTACCAAAGGTGCAGCAGGCCGTTCCGCCGCCGCCAAGAAAGCTGCCCGTACCCGCAAGGCGCGTGCGTGAACTACTGCGCATCGCGTCAAACTCAGTTGAACCAACGCCCATGGAGGTAAGACATGGTTTTCCCGACCCGCAAGGTCTGTGCGCCGCTGTTGCTCGCTTTGCTAGCCGTTGCCGGCTGCAGTCACCAGGGTGACGACAGCGCCTCGCCGCCGCCGGCACCCGCCAGCTCCGCAGCGCCATCGCCGGCGATGCCCGCCACGACGCCCTCGCCCAGCAGCACCGCGATGACGCCAAGCCCGGCGTATCCGCAGAGCTCACCGGCTCCGGCTGCGTCTACGCACTGACGGCGCCCAAGCCATGACCACGCGATCCCGTGGCGCGGGATCGCGTGGTTTGCTGCTGCCGTGCGACAGCTCAGGGCGTGCTCAAGGGCTGGCCGGGCGACAAGGCCTGGGCCATTTCCAGGTGATGCTTGAGCGTGGGCAGTGTCTTGCCGGCGAAAGCGGCGACATCCGGATCGCTGCTATGCGAGGCGGCGTCGAACAGTTCGATGGCCTTCTGGTGTCCGCCCACCATGGCCGAGGCATAGGCTTTGTCGAAATCACTGCCGCTCAAGCTCTGCAACTTGTCCATGACGTCAGAGGGCTGCGGCTGCAGCACCACGTTGGCGTGCTTGCGATTGGCCAGTGCCGCCAGTTGCTTGTTGGCGGCGGTGTGATCCTTCATCAGCTGCTGTGCCAGGGCCTTGGTCTGGGGCGAGGACGCTTTCTGCTGCGCCAGTTGCGCCATCTGCACTTCGCCCGCGCCATCGCTCGATGCCTTGGTGAAGAACTCCTGGTCCGACACCGGGCTCTTGGCAGACGGCGACGCGCCCGATGTGGCGGCCTGTGCCCACAGGTCGTTGCATACCGGCACGGAGACCAACAATGCCGCGGCGATGATGAGAGAGGTTTGTTTCATGGGTGCCACCTTGATCCGCAGGGGAGTGGCGTCGACCGTAGTGCCAGCGCACTCCCGGACGTGTGACATCGGTGTGTGCATCTTCTTGTCGCGCATATACCGTTGTCCAAACGCTGGATTCACATGCGATGGACACGCCAGCCGTCGCAGTGAACCTATCGAAACGGCAACGCCTTGCTGACGCGGCCGTGACCTATGCACGGGCGGGGAAGCCTACGCTAGCGTTTTCCAACACGGGAGCTTGGCTATGCCGACCGGTTTCCAATGCGCGTATCCACCCTGCCAATGCTATGTGGAGAAGCCGGGTGAGTTTTGCAGCTCCCATTGCCGCAAGGCGCAGGCTTCCGGTCACATCGAGGGCCAGTGCCATTGCGGTCATCCCGCCTGCATGGGCCGATCCGAAGAGGACCAGGACGGCTCCGCCATCTGAACCGGCACGGCCGCGATCAGGGTCGCGGCCGTGCCCGTGCGTTACGCCGCTTTCGGGAAGTCGAGCACCGTGTCGTTGACGCGATTGACCATGTTGGTGAACAGGATCGCGCTGATGGCGAGGATGGCTTCCACGATCTGGCGATCGCTGTAACCGGCGTTCTTGACGCGATCCACGGCCTCGGCGGACAGCGTGTTGCTGGTGGTGACCAGGGTCAGCGCAAACTTCACCAGCGCATCGATCCTGGCGTTGCCTTCCAGCCCACCCTTGCGCAGCTGCAGGATCTGCTCGGCGGTGTAGCCAGCCATCTTGCCGGTCATCGTGTGCGCGGCCAGGCAGTAGTCACACTGCGATGCTTCGCTCACGGCCAGATTGATCGCTTCCAGTTCCAGCGCGGACAGCTCGCCTTGCTTCAACACGGCATTGGTCTGCAGCACGTTGGCCAGCACGTTTGGCGCGCTGCTGCCGACCGTGGCATATGCGTTGGGGACTTTGCCCATGGCCTTCTTGATGCCGGCGAACAGTGCGGCAGAGGCTTCAGGGGCGTCGGCGATATTGTTGATCGTAGTGAGACGGTTCATGACATGTACTCCGAGATTGAGTTGATGAAACCGGTGTGGGAGAAGCTTGACCGTGTGAAAATGATAGGAACGACGGCCGCTCTGGTCCGCACACGCGCGTCTCAACCTCTTGCTCCGGAGTCTCACCTCGATGGATGGTCTCGATCGCCTGGTCCATGCCATTGCACCCACCGGTTCGGTGGAGTTGCAATGCCGCTTTGCCGGGGAGTGGACGCTCGATCACCCGCCGTTGCCGCCGAACCATTTGCCCTACCACGTGATCCTCCAGGGCAGCGCCGAACTGGAGATCGACGGCAAGACCGCCGCACTGGCGCCGGGCGACGTGTTGCTGTTTCCCTATGGCGACGCGCACATCCTGCGCAGCGTCGTGGCAGGCACCGACGGTCGTCGACCTGAGCTGGAAAACCGCCGCCGCTCGCAGGGACGCGTCACCCTGATTGAACATGGCGGCGAGGGCCCGGCACTGGACATGTTGTGCGGCCAGTTCGAGCTGTCGGGTGCGACGGACGCCTTATGGACGGGCTTGCCCAAGGTGCTGCATGTGCGCACTGATCGTCGCGATGCGCTGCTGGGCCTGATCCAGGTATTGCGCGATGAAGCGGCGCGCGTGTTGCCGGGCGGCGGCGCGGTGGTCGAGATGGTCACCGGCGCGATGTTCACGCTGATCCTGCGCAGCATGACGGCGAGCGGACATCTGCAGCTGGGCATACTCGGTCTGCTGGCCAATCCAAGGCTGGCCAACGTGGTGGATGCCGTGCTGAAGGACCCGGCGCAGGCGTGGACGCTGCAGAGCCTGGCTGACCTTGCGCATATCTCGCGCGCCAGCTTTGCGCGGCACTTCAGCGAGATCAGCGGCATGACGCCGATGGAGTGGGTCAATGGCGTGCGGCTCGCCGTGGCCGCGCAATCGCTGCGCGCTGGCACCTTGTCGGCGGGCAGGGCGGCCGAGCTCGCCGGCTATGCCTCGGAAGCGGCTTTCACGCGCGCCTTCAAGACGCGCTACGGCGCGCCGCCCGGCGCTTACGGCCGCATGCACGCCCGCGCTGATCGACCCGCATCCTAGGCCGTCGCCAGCTCGTCCGCTTCAGGCAGCGATGACTGTCGCCGGATCGCCTGCGGCGGCTGCCCGAACGCGCGCAGGAATGCGCGGCGCATGCGTTCGCGATCGGCGAAACCCACTTCACGCGCCACCACTTCGACCGGATGGCGCGTCTGCTCCATCATCAGTCGCGCCGCCTCGACGCGCAGATGCTCCACCGCTTTCGCCGGCGATTGCCCGGTTTCCGCGCGAAACGCGCGGCTGAACTGGCGGGCGCTGAGATTCGCCGCCGCCGCGAGTTCTTCCACGGACAGTGCCGATTGCAGGTGGCTCTTGGCGTAGGTCAGCGCGCTCTGGATGCGGTCCGATTTGGGTTCCAGTTCCAGCAGCGTGGAAAACTGCGATTGTCCGCCTGCGCGCCGGTGATACAGCACCAGCTTGCGCGCGACCTGGCGTGCGACTTCAGCACCCAGGTCCTTCTCCACCATGGCCAGCGCCAGGTCGATGCCGGCGCTCATGCCGGCCGAGGTCCAGATCGGCCCGTCGATGATGAAGATGCGGTCTTCCTCTACCTGCACTTTTGGAAAGCGCTCGGCCAGGTCGCGCGCGAGCAGCCAGTGCGTGGTGGCGCGGCGTCCATCGAGCAGGCCGGTTTCGGCCAGCAGAAACGCGCCCGTGCAGATCGCAGCAATGCGCCGCGTGCGCGCGGGCGCCTCACGGATGAAGTCGAGCAGCGCAGGCGTCGATTCGGGCACGCCCACGCCGCCGCAGATCAGCAAGGTATCGATCGGCTGCGCTGAAAACGGCTCGCTCTGCGTGGTCATGCCGAACGAACTGCGGATGGTGGCCCCGGTTTCGGACAGGAAACGCACGTCGTAAACCGTCTCGCCCAGCTCGATATTGGCGAATTCGAAGGCCGAAGCCGCCGCCAGGCTCATCGCCTGGAACTGAGGAAACATTACAAAACCAATGACTTGCATGGCTCGGCCTCGCTATGGCCTAAAAGGTGGCATATACGACATTTAAGTCTTAAGGCGCGGAGCTTACAACGTTCTCCAGACGCCGGCATCCCGCCGGACGCTGTGGAGTATCGATATGACGACGCAAACCAAGGGCACCGCCCTGATCACTGGCGCTTCCTCGGGCATTGGTGCCATTTACGCCGAGCGCCTGGCTCGCCGCGGCCATGACCTGATCCTGGTGGCGCGCAACCGCGAACGCCTGACCGAGCTGGCGCGCCGCCTGACCGACGCGACCGGCCGCAGCGTGCAGGTCTTTCCCGCCGACCTCAGCGAGCCCGCCGATCTGGCCAAGGTGGAAGACTTGCTGCGCACCGATCGCAGCATCACCGTGCTGGTGAACAACGCCGGTTTCGGCGCCGCCACGCCGCTGCTGCAGTCGGATGTGGCGCGCATGTCGGAGATGATTTCGCTCAACGTCAACGCACTCACGCGCCTCACTTATGCAGCGGTGCCGGGCCTGGTGGAGCGGGGCAATGGCACGGTGATCAACATCGCCTCGATCGTGGCGGTGGCGCCGGAACTGCTCAACGGCGTGTACGGCGGCAGCAAGGCCTATGTGCTCGCCTTCACCCGCTCCCTGCAGCACGAGCTGGCGGACAAGGGCGTGCGTGTGCAAGCCGTACTGCCGGGTGCGACCGCGACGGAGTTCTGGGACGTGCTCGGCCATCCGGTCAGCAACCTGCCGCCGGCATGGGTGATGTCGGCTGCCGACATGGTGGACGCGGCGCTGGCAGGCCTGGACCAGGGCGAAGTGTTCACCGTGCCGGCCTTGCCCGATGCGGGTGACTGGAGCGCCTATGAAGACGCGCGCCAGAAGTTGATGCCCAACCTGTCCCATTCGCAGCCCGCGTCGCGCTACGGCGTGGCCAAGGCCTGAAGCGGCGTGCGGGGATTGTTCCGCACGATGGAAGACTGACTGCCGGGGCTGATGGTTTCGAGGTGACAGGCGGGGCGCGTAAAGTCGCGTGTATCCCCAGAGAGCCAGGAGTGGCCCGTCATGGCCAACGCCGCGTCTTCATCACTTCTCCGTGCCATCGGCATGAGCGTGCCCATCATCCAGGCCCCCATGGCCGGCATCTCTTCGCCGGCCATGGCGGCAGCGGCGAGCGAGAGCGGCGGCCTGGGTTCTTTGGGCGTGGGAGCCATGACGGCCAGCAAGGCGCGCGAAGCGATTCACGCGTTTCGCCAGCTGAGCAAGGGCCCGCTCAATGTGAACCTGTTCGTGCATCGACCGGCGCATGCGGATGCCGCGAAGCAGGCGGCGTGGATCGCGCGACTCGCGCCGGAGTTCCAACGCTTCGGGGCGACCCCGCCATCGTCGCTGGGCGAGATCTACACGTCTTTCCTGGTCGACAACGACATGCTCGCCATGCTGGTCGAGGAACGACCGGCCGTGGTGAGCTTTCATTTTGGTCTGCCCACGGCCGAACAGATCAGGGCGCTCCATGGCGCCGGCATTTACCTGATGGCATCGGCCACGAATGTGCGCGAAGCCAAGGCGGTGGAAGCCGCCGGCATCGATGCGGTGATTGCGCAGGGCTATGAGGCGGGCGGTCATCGGGGGATGTTCGATCCCGATGATGAGGACAGCCAGCTGGGCACCTTGGCCTTGACCCGGTTGCTGGTGGAAAACGTGCGCATTCCCGTGATCGCCGCGGGCGGCATCATGGACGGTGCCGGCATCGCCGCCGTGCTCAAGCTGGGCGCAGCCGCGGCGCAACTGGGCACGGCCTTTGTCTCCACCGACGAATCCCTCGCCGATGCCGGCTATCGCAAGGCGCTGGCCAGCGATGCCGCCTACGCCACCGTCATGACGCGTGCCGTCTCCGGTCGACCGGCGCGCAGCCTGGCGAGCCTGTTCACGCGGCTGGGCGCCAGCGTGCCCAACGCCGACGTACCCGACTATCCGATCGCCTACGACGTAGGCAAGGCACTGAATGCTGCCGGCCGCGCAGCCGGTGAAGCAGGTTATGGCGCACACTGGGCCGGGCAGGGCGCGCCGCTGGCGCGCGCCATGTCCACGCGCTCATTGATGCAGGTCTTGATCGGCGAATGGCGGCAAGCCACGGGCTGAGTTGAAGGGTTCGATGCGCGATTGGACCAGTTGTAGGACACTTCCCCGACCCACGTTTTCGCGCTGACAGGCAAGGCTCGTCCTATGGATCGCATCGATGCCATGAAGGTTTTCGTCGCCGCGCTCGACGAGGGCAGCCTCGCCGGCGCGAGCCGCAAGACCGGACGTTCGGCGGCGGCCGTGAGTCGCGCCATCGCGTTTCTCGAAGACCACGTGGGCGTGCCCTTGCTGCACCGGACCACACGCTCGATCAAATTGAGCGAAGCAGGCGAGCGCTACGCCATCGCCTGCCGCAAGCTGCTGGCGGATCTTGAGGAAGCCGATCGCAATGCGGCTGGCGAACGTTCGGTGCCACGCGGCACGCTGACGATTTCCGCCACGGTATTTTCCGGCGTGGAGATCCTGCGCCCCATCGTCGATGCCTTCATGGATGAATTTCCCACCGTGAATGTGCGGCTCCATCTGCTCGAGCGGCCGGTCAACCTGGTCGAGGAGGGCATGGACCTGGCCCTGCGCATCACCCATCTGTCCGACTCCACCCTGGTGGCGCATCCCATCGGCGAGGTGCGCCGCGTGATTGTGGCGTCGCCGCGGTACCTGGCCACGCACCCGCGCATTGCCGGCATCGCCGACCTGGGCAAGCAGCAGATCATCGCGATGGAGAACATGGGCATGGATTCCTGGAGTTTTCCGCCACTGGAAGGCTCGTCCGTGTCGCGTTCGGTGTCGTTCACCGCGCGACTGGTGGTCAACAACATTCGCGCAGCCGTTGAATCGGCGTTGGATGGATACGGCGTGACACGCCTGCTGTCCTACCACGTGGCGCCGGAAATCAAACAGGGCAAGTTGCAGGTGCTGCTGGCCGATGAGGAGCCGGCGCCGTTTCCCGTCAACATCGTGTCGCCGTACGGACGACTTGCCGTGCCCAAGGTGAGGGCCTTCGTCGACTTTGCCTTGCCGCGCCTGCGCGCACGCTTCGCCTCCCTGGCCAAGGACGCGGCCTCCCCGCCGGAAACGCTGATTCAACCGCCACGCGGAAGAGTGTCTGCCGAGTAGCAGGAATTCTCGAACGCCTGTTTCGCTCCTAAATTGTGGGTGTCGGCAAACGAAGCCGATCAGTCTTCAACTGAATCCCCCAACCCCATCTGGAGCAAACACTCATGAGCAATCAGCAGAAAGTCGCCGTCATCACTGGTGCGTCGCAAGGCATTGGCGCGGGCCTGGTCAAGGCATTCCGCGACCGCAACTATCGCGTGGTCGCCAACTCGCGCTCGATCAAGCCGTCCAGCGATCCGGACGTGATCACCGTAGCCGGCGATATCGGCGACCGTGCCGTGGCCAAGCGCGTGGTGGAAGAGGCGATCAATCATTTCGGTCGCATCGACACGCTGGTGAACAACGCCGGCATCTTCACCGCCAAGCCGTTCACCGCATTCACCGAGCAAGACTACGCCGACAACATCTCGGTCAATCTCAACGGCTTCTTCCACATCACGCAGTTCGCCATTGCGGAGATGGAAAAGCAGCGCAGCGGCCACATCGTCAGCATCACCACCAGCCTGGTCGATCACGCGATCGACGGCGTGCCCTCGGTGCTCGCTTCGCTCACCAAGGGTGGCCTGAACGCCGCCACGCGTTCGCTCGCCATCGAGTACGCCAAGCGCGGCATCCGCGTGAACGCCGTGGCGCCGGGCGTGATCAAGACGCCGATGCACGGCGTGGAAACGCACGGTGCGCTGGCGGGCCTGCACCCGGTGGGTCGCATGGGCGATATCGCCGACATCACCGACGCGGTGATCTACCTCGACAACGCGGGCTTTGTCACCGGCGAGATCCTGCACGTCGACGGTGGCCAGAGCGCCGGTCACTAAGTCCTCACGAGGGGTGGGCAAACGTCCACCCCTTGCCGCCGTAACGAGGTGGCATTTCGTCCACCGTGCATTACTTCAAGGAGAAGACCATGCCTATCGTGAACATCAAGGTCACCCGTGAGGGTTCCGCGCCGGGCCGCAGCGCCGTGACCGCCGAAGAGAAGGCGCTGCTGATCAAGGGCGTGAGCCAGCTGCTGCTCGACGTGCTGCACAAGCCGCTGGATTCGACCTTCGTCGTCATCGATGAAGTGGAGATGGAAAACTGGGGCTGGGGTGGACTGCCAGCCGCCGAATTCCGGGCGCAACGCGCCGCGGAAAAGAAATAACGCCTGCGGTGGCGCGAGCGATCGCGCCATCGAACGCCTTGCGCCGAGTCAACGTTGCCACGAAAGTCGAACCGAACGCATGTCCGCCCAGATCATTGCATCCCAGCCGTCCGTCCCATTGAATCGCGCTACCGCCAGCTACGCCGAACGCAACGAGGCCTACTGGAAGCGCAACCTTGCCATCGCGGTATTTGGTTCGTTCACCACGCTGGTGAGTCTGAGCATGTTGTTGCCGTTCCTGCCGCTTTATGTGGAGCAGCTGGGCGCTCATACACCATCGGCGATCGTGCAGTGGTCGGGTATCGCCTTCGGCGCGACGTTTCTTGGCACCGCGCTGACCGCGCCCCTGTGGGGCCACCTGGCGGATCGCTACGGCCGCAAACCCATGCTGGTGCGCGCGGCGATCGGCATGGCGATCGTCATGTCGCTGATCGGCACCGCGCATACCGTCACGCAACTGGTGACGCTGCGCCTGGTGGCTGGCCTGGTGGGTGGCTATGCGTCGGCGGCTACCGTGATGGTCGGCACGCAGGCGCCACGCGAGCGGTCGGGTTGGGCGCTCGGCGTGCTGTCGATCGGTGCGCTGTCCGGCAGTCTGATCGGACCGCTGGTCGGCGGCTTTCTGCCGGATCTCGTCGGTATTCGCGGCACGTTCTTCGTAGGCGGCGGCGTGATCGGCGTGGCGGCGCTGGTCACGATTTTCTTCGTGCGGGAAGATTTCAATCACGAACTGGATACACGCGCACCACTGGGCAGCAGCGACGACACCACCGGCATGGCGCACAAGGGCTTGATCGTCACCCTGCTGGTTACAGCCATGATGGTGTTGCTCGCCAATATGTCGATCGAGCCCATCATCACGGTCTATATCGCCCAGCTTGGCGTGCCGCACGACCACCTCGCGCGCATGGCCGGCATCGTGATGGCAGCGTCCGCCTTCGGCAGCATGCTCACTTCAGCGCGGCTTGGCTCCCTGGCCGATCGCGTCGGGAGCAACAAGGTGATCATCGGATGTCTGCTGGTCACGGCGCTGCTGATGGTGCCGCAGGCGTTCGTGACGCAGTGGTGGCAACTGGCCGTGCTGCGCGGGCTGATGGGCATGTCGATGGCCGGCATGCTGCCCGCGGTGGCCAAGGGCGTGCGCGCCCTGGTCGAGGACCGCAAGACCGGCAAGACGCTGGGTTATCTGCAATCCGCGCAATTTGCCGGTCAAGTGATAGGGCCGCTGATCGGCGGCCAGATCGGCGCGTGGGTGGGATTGCGCGATGTGTTCTTCGTCACTGCCGTACTGCTGGTGTTGTGTGCATGGTTGAACCGGTGGGCGAATCGCCAGGATACGAGCCTGGTCGCACCGCATCGGGCAGGGTAACAACCAGGGCTTTTATGGACTGCGTGGCCTGGTCGTGATGCCGGCAAGCCAGCGTGTCGCGGCGTCGCGGTCGCTGTTGGGGCCTGCTTGCAGCTCGGCCAGCAGCGACGTGGCCTCAGCGCGCCGTTGATCGCCCTCGGCATGTTGGTCCAGCGCATCATCGACACGGGCCAGATGCGCATCGATCAAGGCCATCAGTGCGGTTGCTCGTGGCATGATCGCCTTGGCCGCATCCAAAGCCTTGCCCAGTTGCGCGGCAGCCTCGTCGTTGCGACCCAGCGCATGCAGCGTGTCGGAGAACAGCAGGTTCGCGCGTATGGCCTTTTCCGAATGACGGTCGTCCAGGCCGGCATACATGGCAACCGCTTCTGCCGCGACTGCGGCAGCGCGCTCTTTAGCCGCTTGCGCGGCCATCAATTGGGCTTCGACGGTAAGCGCAAACGCGATGTCGGGATGGGCGTCGCGGTGTCGCTGCCGCGCTTCCAGCAGTGCGCTGTCGATGATGAGTCGCGCTTCGTCCAGATGCGCGCGTGCAATCAGCACCTGCGCGAGGCAGGCTCGATCATAGCTGCGCCCGTTGTCGGCATAGTCGGCGCCCAGCAAGTTTTGCTTGCGGTTGATCGACTCCCTGAGCCCGGTTTCGGCGGCGGCATATGCGCCTTGCGCAAATTTCAGCCGCGCCAGATTGCCGATGCTGATGGCTTCATTGAGCGCGCCGGCCGGCGCCAGCGCCTGGTCGATGGCCACGGATTTGGCGTAGAACACGTTGGCCTCGTCGAACTTGCCTTCGTAGGCGAGCACATTGGCCAGGTCGTTGAGGTGCCACGCCGTGTGCGCATTGGGGTGCGTGTAGGCGTGGGCATCGATATCGAGCGCGTCGCGCATCGTCTGTTCGCTCTCGGCATAGCGGCCCTGCTTGACTAGGTCCGAGGTCAGGATGGTCATCGCATCGGCTACCTCGGCATGGCCGGCGCCCAGATGGCTGCGCTTGCGGGCCAGCGCTTCGCGCAGCAACGGCGCGGCGCTGTCGGCGTGGCCGGCATCCATCTGGATCCAGCCCAGATTCATCACCGCCTCGGTCAGTGCATCGCTGTCCACCGGTAGCGAGCGCCGTGCAAGGGCGAGCGCTTTGTCGCCCACCTCGATGGCCTTGGCGGATTCGCCGATACGCTCATCCAGCCCGGCCAGCCAGGCCAGCGCGAGGACCTCTTCGGTGGAATCCCGATGCGGGCCTCGCTCGAACGCGTCGATGGCATGCTGCAGTCTTGCGGTGGCGTCTCGAACGCGGCCCAGTTCGTCGGCTTCCTTGGCCAGCAGATATTCGACATGCAGGGTGCGCGGGTCGGTGGGACCAAACTGCATGTTGGCAAGTGCAGCCGCTTCCTGCAGCGGCAGCCAGGCGCGTTCCGGATGACCGCTGCGGCGTTCGAGATCGCCGACCAGGGCGATGATTTCCGCGCGCAGGGCAGGCTGCATGGCAAAGTCGCGGTCGGCGCGTTCGCGTCCTCGCGCAAGCAGTTCCTGTGCCGTCTCATTTGCTTCCGTGCCGTGCGACGAGCTATCGAACAGACCTTCCAGAAACGATTTGAGCGCGCCCGCACGTTGCGCTTCGCTCTCGGCGGCGATCGCTTGTGCGCGTGCTGCATCGGCGGCGCGGCTGGCCTGGCGCGCTTCGTACACGCCGACAGCGGTGGCGCTGGCGAGCAGCACGACAATCACCGCGCCAAGCGAAACGGCGAGTGCATGGCGACGGGTGAACATGAGGACGCGATAGCTCAGGGTGTCGGGACGTGCCTGCAGTGGCTTGCCATCCATATAGCGCTGGACGTCGTCGCTCAAGGCCATCACGCCCGCGTAGCGGCGAGCGGGTTCTGCACGTGTGGCCTGCTGCACGATGGCGTGCAGGTCGACGCCCAGCGTCCGCCGCCATGCCTCTTCGTCGATGCCGTGCTCGCCGTCCCTGCGCGGCGCCTTTCCCTCCAACAACTCGGCAAGCAGGATGCCCAGGGCATAGACGTCGATCGCCGTCGTCGCCACGTCGCCCGCAAACTGCTCCGGTGCCGCATAGGAACGCGTGAGACGGCGCGCCTCGGTGCGCGTGCGCTCCCCATCGCCGGTGAGCAGTTTGGCGATGCCGAAATCCACCAGCTTCACGCCACCATCCGCGCCCACCAGCACGTTGCTGGGTTTCAGGTCGCGGTGCACGATCAGGGCGCGATGCGCGTGTTCCACCGCGGCGCAGACATCGATAAACAGTGCCAGCCGTTCGCGCCGCGACAGGTGCATGCGTTGGGCATGGGCGACCAGGTTGTCGCCCGCCACATATTCGAGGGCGAGAAACGGCGTACCCGTGGGCGAAAAGCCTGCATCGAGCAGTTGGGCAATATGCGGATGCTGCAGCCGCGCCAGAATGCGCTGTTCTTGCAGGAATCGACGACGCTCGTCCGCATCGTGCACATCGATGCGCAACAGCTTGAGCGCCACCCGCTGCGGACCGCCGGGCAGCTCGCGCTCGGCCTCGAACACACTGGCCATGCCGCCGGCGCCCACAAAGCGAAGCACGCGATAGCCGGCGATGGTCGGCAGCGCCTGCGCGGCCTCGTCGGCGAGCGCAGGCAGCCACTGCGCCATGCCGCGCTCCAGCGCTTCGATGCCCGATGCATTGTCCAGCGCCTGCACGACCAGGGTCCGCAAGGTGGCGTCTGCGCAGTGTTGGCGCAGCCACTCGGTGCGTTCGGCGACGGGCACGTCGAACAGCCGGTCGATCAGCGGTTCGATCTCGTGCCAGCGTTGGGAGAAGGCGGAAATCATCGGCGGCGCATTTCCGGTTCGGTGACCTACCTCTATAGCGTATTTACCCCGCGACTACCGACATCAACTCGGCTCGGGCATCAGGCAGGCGCTGAGAAAGGTACGCGCCTTCAACCAGTCCCGTTCGACAGTGCGTGCATTGACGCCCAGCACCTCGGCGATATCCGGGCTGGACAAGTCGGCGAACAGGCGCAGTTCCGCCACGCGAGCCAGTCGCTCGTCGGTCGCTGCCAGCCGGGTCAGTGCTTCGTCGATGGCCAGCACGTCGATGATGTCCGACGAATCCTGGCCCGCGGTCATCTCGGGCGCCTGGCGCTTCTGCGCCTTCCTGCGCCTTGCGTGGTCGATCAGGATGTGGCGCATCACCTGGCTCATATACGCATACAGATGCCCGCGGTCGGTGAACGCGACGGCGTCCTGGCTGACCAGCTTCAGATAGGCCTCGTGGACCAGGGCCGTGGTTTCCAGCGTGTGCGCCGCTTCGCGTGCGCGCTGGTGGCGGGCGAGGCGATGCAGCGTGGCATAGATCTTGGGGATCAGCGTGTCGAGCGCGGCGGCGTCACCGTGGGCGGCGCGCGCGAGCACTTCGGTGATGGGCGAGTCGGCGGTCATGCGCCCTGGATATCCGCTGGCTGACTTTGCGCAGAGCGTGTCGGTAAATGCTCCCGCTTTGCGCTGTAGGGAGAGATGGCGTGATTCGGAACGGCTGCACACCCTGGGAAGGCCATCGCCCGTCGCACCCTACAGAGGAATGAAATCATGTGGAATCATCGCTCTACGCACGGCGTTCTCACAAGGGCCGCTGGCCTGCTGGCGATTGCGCTGGCCGGCTTTTCCACCGCCGCGATGGCGGACACCAGCGTTGCCGCAGCGTCGTCCAACAACCAGGCCGTGACCTATAGCTATCAAACGCTGGATGTACCGGGCTCGTCGTTGACGATCTTCTGGGGCATCAACGATTTCGGCGAAGTGGCGGGGCAATACGCCGTCAATGGAGGCACCTCGCACGCCATGGCCTATCGACACGGCCATTTCGAGCCACTGGATCCCGCGCTGATGGGCACCTACTTCAGTGCAGCCGGCGGCCCCACCGACCTGGGTCAGACCTTCGGCGGTTACACGGACGCAGCAGGGCGGCAGCACGGCTTTGTGATCATCGGCAACCGCACCGTCACGGTGGACTTCCCCGGCCATCTCAACTCGAACGTGGACGGTCTCAATGAATTTGGCGCCATCGCCGGCGTGTATTGGGACGCCGACGGCATCTATCACGGCATCCTGCGCCGCGGTTTTGGCTGGGACACGCCGATCGACGTGCCCGGCGCGCGCGATACCTATCCGCTGGGCATCAATGGCAGCGGCGAGATCGTCGGCTACTGGGACAACGATCCGGCAGTGACGCACGGCTACTATCGCAGCGCCAACGGCAAGATCACCAACGTCGATGTGCCCGGCGCCGCGAGCAGCGTCGCCTTCGGCATCACCGACAACGGTGTGATCGCGGGCTACTACACCGAGCCGAGCGGGGCGATCCACGGCTTCGTCGAAACCAAGGGCAAGTTCCAGACACTCGACCTGCCGGGCGCAGCAGCAACGATCGTCACGGCGATCAATAATTTCGGCGTGGTCGCGGGCGAGTACTTCGATACGACCGGCAAGCGTCACGGCTTCATCGCGACGCCCAAGTTGTCCGATCACCGGCACTGAGCATGACCTGGCTCCGCAGCGATGCGGAGCCATCCGCTTGATGCGGTGGCTGCCCTGTGCATGCTTCACTCGCGCCGTGACGACCGCCGGATGGACTTATTGCGTGCGAATGGCGCCATCGCCGATACCCAGGCAGAGCCGCAAGGCGGCCAGGCTGCATCGACCGAAGCCTGGGGACGCTGGTTGCTCCGTCGCGCCAGACTTGGCCGAGCTTTCATCCGCCTCGGCAGCGGGCGTGGGCAACGGTTGAACGATATGGCCATGCAGGAACAGCAGGTCAAGCCACGGCCAGCGCATGCGAGCCTCCCGTGTTGGCATCGGCGACTGGCGCAGCATCGACGGTGTCGCCCGCGAAGCCGGTGGCCCTCATCGATGGACGTTCGCCGATGCGCTCGTACCATGAGGCCAGCCGCGGGCGGCCGTTCCGGAAGGCGAGGATCTGGCGAAATTCGATCCAGCTGAGCGCCGTCGCCAGTGCGATATCGCCGATGTCGACGTCTGGCTCATGGCCGATATGCGCTTCGAGGAAATCGCAGGCAGCCTCGATCTTTTGCAGATGCCCATCCCGCAGCGGTGTCCAACGGAACGCTTCGGGCCGGCGCGTGGTTTCCCAGCGCACGGCGATGCCGGCATCGGCGATACCCATGGCGATGGCCTGATTTCGCAACGCGTCGAAGCGTTGTTTTGGCTTGGCAGGAATGAGCGGGCGGCCCTGATGCAGGCCATCCAGGTATTCGCAGATCACGCTGGAATCGAACAAGACCGTGCCGTCATCGCAGATCAGCACGGGGACCTTGCCCAGCGGATTGAGTGCAAACACCTCGCTGTTGCGCACGGTCGGGCTGGTTTCGTGATGGATCACCTCGAGCCGGTTGGCGAGGCCGATTTCGTGCGCGGCGACTAGCACTTTTCGCGCATATGGCGAATGGGACTGATACAGGAGCCTCATGGGACGAATGCACGCTTCGGTGGTGGACGGTGCGAGCTATGCTAGGGTGCGCTCGCGCGGCCAGGCCGCGATTGTGCAAGGCAAGACAGGATTTTTCCCCGCCTTACGGAGGTTTCGCGCCCATGGCCACGCCGCTGGACAAGATCGATCGACGCATCCTGGCCATCGTCCAAAAGGACGCACGCCGTCCGGCCGAGCTGATCGGCGCGGATGTCGGACTATCGGCTTCGGCCGTGCAGCGCCGCATAGCGCGGATGCGCGACGAGGGCGTCATCACGGCGGAAGTGGCGGTAGTCGACCCGATGAGCGTCGGTCACCCGTTGACGATGATTGTCGATGTGGAAGTGGAGCGCGAACGACCGGAGCTGCTGGCGAGCCTCAAGCAGTGGATTGCCGCCCAGTCCTTCATCCAGGAGGCCTGGTACGTCACGGGCGCAGGTGACTACGTGCTGATCGTGATCGCGCGCGACGTGGATGACTTCGAGGCGTCGATGCAACGCATGATTGCCGAGAACGCGAATGTGCGGCGGTTCCACACGCGCGTCGCGCTGAGCACGCTCAAGCGCGGCCTGCTGGTGCCGATGGCCGCCATGGACGAATAAGCCGGTGGCGAGCAGTAACGCCGGCGCGAGGTGCCGCGCTTCTTGTGGGAGCGCACCCTGTGCGCGACAGCGGCGCTTCGGTGTACCACGGTCCCGGGCGTCCTCGCCAAAGGCTGTCGCGCACAGGGTGCGCTCCTACAAAATCGCCGCCGGCCGTGTCGAGACGCGATGCCAGGCAGACGCCTTGGTGCACGCCATGGCACCAAGGTGTCGCCCAATGAGTGTTGCGCGATCGCAGCCAGCGTGACGGGTTCGTAGCGATACCAAAGTGTGGTGGCCTGGCGCCATGGCTGGCGGGACACTGGCAGCTGCCTTCACCCATGCCAGCGACAGGAGCCGCCATGAATGACAGCCAGCCTTCCGCGCAACTTCGCATCACGCGTCGCACTCCCGCGTATTGGCGCGTCACCATCGACAACCCGCCCATCAACGTCATGGGCCCGCCCATGGTGCGAGACTTCCAGGACGTCATCAACGCGATCGAAGCGGATGAGCAGGTTCGGGTCGTGGTATTTGACAGTGCCGTGGACGGCTATTTCCTCAACCACTCCGATTTCAACGCACGGTTCGAGGACTTGACCAGTATGCCGAACGGGCCTACCGGCTTGCCGCCATGGCCGGACGTGCTGGTGCGCCTCACGCATGCACCCGTGGCGTCGATTGCGCTCATACGCGGTCGCGCGACGGGCAATGGCAGCGAACTCACGCTCGCCTGCGATATGAGTTTCGCCAGTCGCGAAAAGACCATCATCTCGCAGTGGGAGGCGGGCGTCGGCCTGGTGGCGGGTGGTGGGCCGATGGCGCGCTTGCCGCAACTGATCGGCCGCAATCGTGCACTGGAAGTGCTGCTGAGCTCGGAAGATCTTGGCGGCGATCAGGCGGCCGCCTATGGCTACGTCAATCGCGCCTTGCCCGATGCCGAACTCGATGACTTCGTGGAGGCGCTCGCGCTGCGCATCTCGCGCTTCGACAAATGGGCGCTGGCCAATACCAAGCGCCTGGTCAACACCCAGCTGCCGCCGGAAGTGGAGATCGGCGCCGGATGGGATACCTGCATGGCCTCGATTGGCCGCGAGCACGCGCAGCAGAGCATCAAGGCGCTGATGGCCAAGGGCTTCCACAAGCCCGGCGATGTGGAAGAACGCCTTGCCTACTACATCGGCCAGCTGGGCCAGTGACTGTCTTGGAAAGGAGTGACGTATGGATCTGCTTGCGACAGCGAAGGTCCCGGCGGAGCGCGTGGAAGCCGAGGCTGCGCGGGTCAAGGTGCCGGTCGCGGTGTCCGTGATGGATGTGCATGGCAACCTGGTCCTGCAGCATCGCATGAATGATGCGCCGCTATTCTCGCTCGAGATTTCCGAGCGCAAGGCGTATACCTCGGCGCTCATCGTCGCTGCAGACCGCTCGGCCTCCAGCGCAGGCCGTTGGTCACCCAAGCGAAGCCGGTCGACACAGATGCGTGGACCGTCCGGCGAGATCGCCCCTAGCCTTGGCGAATCTCCCGACGGACTCACACCATGCGCCCTACGTTCTTGCTGGCTGCTCTCCTCGTCGCTGGTACAGCCCATGCCACCGACCCCTGGCAACAGGTCGAAGATGCTTCGCCCGCATTCGCTCCTGATGGACGATCGGTGGTGTTCTCCCGTGGCGAGGGCGCCGAGCGGCATCTCTATGTCGCCGAGCGTGGCACGGCGGATTGGATGCCGGCGACGCTGGCGCCGTTCTCCGCCTCGTGGATGGACCTGGAGCCGGCGATGGCGCCGGATGGCTCGTACATGGTGTTTGCATCCAACCGGCCGGCGCACAACGATGGCGCGGCGTTGGACGGCTATTTCATGGGCAAGCCCAGGCCCGGACGTGGTGGCAACCTGTGGCGGGTCGATCGCACGGCGCAAGGATGGGGCGTGCCGCAGCGATTGCCGGACATCATCAATGGCGGCAACGCGATCTTCTCGCCGGCCATCGCGGCCGATGGCAGCCTGTATTTCATGAAGCCCGATTCCGGCACCGGCAAGTTCCGGCTGTATCTCAGTCGCTGGCAGCACGGTGAGTACCAGGCGCCGAGTCCCTTGAGTTTCAGCGACGGGACGGCGGGCGACTATGACCCGGCGGTGGCGCCCGATCAGTCCTTCGTGGTGTTCAGCTCGTCGCGGCCACCGGCGACGGCGTCCAGTGGCAGCGCGCTACTTATCAGCGTCGCCACGCCGCAGGGCTGGAGTGCGCCGCAGCCGCTGGGTCCGATGGGCATCGAGGCGCGGCTTACGCCCGATCTTTCCACGCTCTATTACAGCGGCAAGGATCAACATATCCACGCCTTTCCGTTGGCGCAGTGGCGGGCGACGCATCGGGATGTTGCGGCTCCCATGACCAGTGCCATGCCTGGGAAGTGATCGCACTTCCGCGCCGCGAATATAAAGAGGGGCAGTGGGTCCCATGAAACGCATTGGGACACTGCCCCGTTGCGCTTACCGAAGCATCTACCAAGACATGCGGTGCCTGGAGAGCCTATGGTTGAAGCGCAGATTGATACTACGCGGCCTTGTGTTAGTTCCGATGCAATCCATGTGCAATCGCCGTTAACGCGCGTGATCTGTCAGCCGCGCTGTGCCGACGAGCCGGAGACATACGGGCTGCCGCGCACGTTCCAGCGCCATGGATGTTCCTTGCCCACGCTGATGCCTATGCGCAGACTTACCAGCGGATCTTTGGGCGGCGCCACGCCATCGTCGACGATGGCGAAACCATCGAGCGCCTCCACCAGGTCGATGCCGTTCTGGGTGTTGTCGATGCCCATCGCCTGGGTAAGACGGGCGGGTCCACGGCACAAGTCGCGATCGAGCAAGGTGTGGGTCCGCGCTGCACGCATTTGTGCGAGGCCGTGGATGGGTTCGAGGGCGCGGATAAGTACGCCGCAACCGCTACCCACCGGACCGCTGACGCAGTTGCTGCACCAATGCATGCCATAGGTGAAGTAGACATACATATGCCCCGGCGGTCCGAACATGACGGCATTGCGCGGCGTTTTTCCGCGGTACGTGTGCGCTGCCGGATCGAGCGCGCCGAGATAAGCTTCCACTTCCACGATCCGACCCGCCCGGCCATCCGCGGACGCCAGCACTTTATTGAGCAGTCGCGGCGCCAACGTGGTGGCCGGGCGCTGGAAGAAGGCACGCGACAAGGGCTTGCCCGGCCAGCCGATCGGCGCGGCTTTCTTTTGACCCACCCTAGCTCTCCGTCCGCACGCTGTGCGCTGTGGGCGCCATCATTTCCAGATAAAGCTCGCGATACGCAGCCACCAGACCGTCGAGGGTGAAAGCGCGATTCCTGCCGCTGGGGTTGGGCAGTATCCACACGATCGCGCCTTCGAAGCCCATCGCTTGTCTTCCCCAGTTGAGTTCACGCTGGCCGGAAAGCCCCGCATAAGCCGCCTTGCCGAGAAAGGCCACAAAACGCGGCGCGTGGCTCGCGATCTTCCGCTTGAATGCTGCAGCGGCCGCGGTGAACTCGCTGGGCGACAACTCATCGGCGGCTGCCGTCGCCCGGGACACCACCGTCGTCAGTCCATAGCCATAGCGCAGGATGCTGCGGTCCTGCGCGGGTGCGATCTGCTCGGGCGTAAATCCCGCGAGATGAAGCACGCGCCAGAACCGATTGCTCCCGCTCACGAAATGATGACCGGCCGTGGCGGCCGTCATGCCGGGGTTGATGCCGCAGAACACCACCTTGAGCCGGTCGGCAAGCAGGTCGGGCAGCTCCTTGCTCACGATCGGCCCATCACTCGCACATCACGCTGACCGCCTTCTGCGCCAGCTTGCGCAGCTCCGCCTTTGAACTGCCGGAGCGGGCGCGCACGGCCAGCGAGTGCATGGTGGCGGAGGCGAGCAGGGCGAGCGCCTTGGGATCGGCATCGGGCTTCAACTCGCCCGCGCTGCGCGCCAGTTTGAAGCGCGCTTCGAAATCGGCGTCGAGCTTGCGAAAGCCATCCGCCGCCAGCTTCTGGATCTGCGGATCGCCCGGCGCCTCGGTAATCGCCGTGCCCACCACGAAGCATCCCAGCACCTGGTCGTCGCCGGAGAAATAAATCGACAGCGCGGCGTCGTAAACCTTCATCAAGGTCTCGGCCAGGCTGCCGCCGCTGGCGAAGGCCTTGTGCATCAGCTCGAACTTGCGTTCCCAATAGTCGTTCAGCGCCTTGACGTAGATGTCGTGCTTGTCGCCAAACGCGGCCCGAAGGCTGGGGCGGTTCATGCCGGTCGCGGCGGAGATGTCGTCCAGCGAGGTGCCCGAGTAGCCAGTCTTCCAGAACGCCTCGGCGGCCTGCCGCAACGCCGTTTCCGGTTCGTAGGCACGGGGCCGGCCGCGGGGTCTTTTTTCGGTCTTCTCTATTTTTGTTCCTGATCGCATAAAAAACTTGACCTCTCGTCTGTGCCGTGATTATTATCCTGATCAGTACAAAATTCAACAGGCACCGCGCGAAGGTCCGCAGCGGTGGCCAGTCAATGGGATCGAAATCATGCGTAAGCAATTTGATGAAACGAGCGATGGCCTGGGCTCAGGCAGTGCCGAGACCGCAGGCCGGAGCCTGAAGGAGCGGCTGCGTTGGCCCCTGATGGCGGCCTTGCCGCTGCTGTTGCTCGTCGGCGGTGGCGCCAGATATCTGCATGGAGCGCGCGATGTCGCGACCGACGATGCGTTCGTGCGAGCCGCCAAGGTCTCCATCAATGCCCGCATTCCCGGCCAGGTGGTGAAAGTGGCGGTGATCGACAACCAGCCGGTCAAGGCCGGCCAGTTGCTGTTCGAGATCGATCCCGAGCCTTATCGCATCGCCGTGGAGCAGGCCGAGGCGCGCCTCAACAGCGCACGCCTGCAGGTGGAAGCGCTCAAGGCGACCTATCGCCGCCAGTTGTCCGATCTCGAATCGGCCAAGGCATCGGCGAATTTCGACGGTCGCGAATACGCGCGCAAGAAGGAGTTGCTCGCCTCGGATTTCGCCTCGCGCGCTTCCTACGAGCGTGCCGAAACCGACATGCAGGTATCGCGTCAGCACATTGCATCGGCGCAGCAGGATGTCGCCAACACCGTCGCGGGCTTGAATGGCGATCCCAATATCGACGTCGATCGCCATCCGACCGTGCGCGAGGCGCGGGCCCAGCTTGACCGCGCGCGGCTCGATCTTTCCTATACCCGCGTGATGGCGCCGGACGATGGCGTGGTGACCAAGGTGGATGATCTGCAGGTCGGCGATTTCGTCAGCAGCGGCGCCACCGTGTTCTCGATGATGTCGAGCCGGCATGTGTGGATCGAAGCGAATTTCCGCGAAACCGGCCTGACCCATATGCGTCCGGGACAGGCGGCCACCATCGATGTCGATACTTATCCCGGTCATGGCTTCAAGGCGCATGTAGTGAGCATGAGTCCCGGCACCGGCTCGGAATTCGCGCTGCTGCCGCCGGAAAACGCCACCGGCAATTGGGTGAAGGTGGTGCAGCGCCTGCCGGTGCGCCTGGAGTTGGACGCGATCGATCCCAACTGGCCGCTGTACTCGGGCATGAGCGTCACCGCGCAAGTCGATACACGTCGGCAAGCCGGGGGAGCAAGGCAGTGAATGCCGCCCATGACCACAACAGCGAGGTGCGGGCGCATTGGAGCCTTGTCGCCGCCGCGTTGATGGCGACGTATATGCAAGCCGTGAACATCTCGATCCCGAACGCCGCGGTACTGCACGTGCAGGGCGGCCTGTCGATGACGGACGACGAGATTGGCTGGGTGTTCTCCTCGTATATCGCTGCAAGCGCCATCGTGATGCCGTTGACGCATTGGCTGGCTGGCCGGTTTGGCAGGAAGAAAGTGTTTCTGGTCTCGCTGGCGCTGTTCACCGTGGCGCTGATCCTCGACACGCTGGCGACGACGCCGCTGCAATTCGTCTCCGCGCGCATCCTGCAAGGTGCCGCGAGCGGCACGCTGGCGCCGCTGTCGATGGCGATCCTGCTGCATGAACTGCCGCCCCTGCGCCATGGCCGCATCGGCATGGCCTGGAGCGTGATTGCCTTGCTGGGCATCTTAAGTGGACCGGCGATCGGCGGATGGCTGGGCGAATATGTCGGCTGGCACGCGATCTTCTACTTCAGCCTGCCGATGGCTGCGTTTATCGCGCTGGCGATGAGTGCGTACCTTAAGGAAAAGAAGCTGCACAAGCTTGAGCACTTCGACTTCTTCGGGCTGGTGACGTTTTCCATGGGCATCGCCGGTCTGCAGATGATGCTCGACCGCGGCGAACGACTGGAATGGTTTGCGTCGCCGGAGATCTGGGCGGAAGCCATCGCTTCGGCGCTGGGCTTCTATCTCTACATCGTGCACGTGCTGACCAGGGACCATCACTTCCTGCACAAGGCCTTGTTCAAGGACCGCAACTTCCGCGTGGCGACGGTGATGTTCTTTGCGTTTGGCTTTGTGCTGCTGCCGACCCTGGCGCTGACCTCACCGATGCTCGAGGAACTGCTCGGCTATCCAGCCGACACGGCGGGATACCTCAGCATTCCGCGCGGTGCTGCCTTGGTGACAGCCTTGCTGCTGACCTGGCGCGCACCGTCGCGCTTTGACAATCGCTGGCTGATCCTCGGCGGTTTGGCGCTGGTGGTCTACGGCAACTGGCGGATGCTGGGCTATTCGCCCTTGATGGACTGGTGGCCGGTCGCCGTCGCGGGCGCCATTCAAGGCGCAGGGCTCGGCGTGCTGATGCCGGCGCTTACCCGTGCTGCCTTCAGCACGCTCGATCCCCAATTCCGCGCGGAAGGCACCGTGCTTTTCAACCTCTCGCGCCTGTACGGCAGCACGATCGGCATCGCGATCGTGCAGATCTACTTCTACTGCAACACACAGAGCATGCACCTGGCGCTCGCCAACCACCTCACGCCGCATCGTACCGATCCTCTGACGGGCCAGGCGCTCGCCATGATGAATGAACTGGTGACCGGCCAGGCGGCGGTGGTCGCGGTGATCGGCCAGTTCAAGCTTTTGATGATAGCCATGCTGATCGTCAGTCCGCTGGCTCTGTTCCTGCGCAAGCCGCGTGCCGGCAACTGATCTTCTGGAGTCACACCATGAAATCGATGAACTCACTCGCGTTGGGGCCTTTTGTCCGAACGCTCCTGCTGGCCGCTGCTGCGCCCGCGCTTTTGTCCGCGTGCATGGTGGGGCCCAACTTTGAACGTCCGGCAGCGCCGGCCACCGAGCACTACGACGCTCAGGCCGAGCAGGCGCTCGACGGCAGCCATGCGTCGGCGGGCACGGCGCACGTCGAGCTTGGCAAAACCATGCAGGGCGACTGGTGGTCGACGCTCGGCTCGGCCAAGCTCGATCAAGTGATGCGCAAAGCCATCGCTGGCAATTT
Source organism: Dyella sp. 05T440 (assembly GCF_056395965.1). Classification (NCBI taxonomy): domain Bacteria; kingdom Pseudomonadati; phylum Pseudomonadota; class Gammaproteobacteria; order Lysobacterales; family Rhodanobacteraceae; genus Dyella; species Dyella sp. 05T440. The sequence continues at coordinate 6,577 of NZ_JBFTKN010000017.1, read as the reverse complement.
TGATCTGCAGGCCGCGGATGCCACGATCGCGCAAGCGAATGAAGCGGTGGCTGCCACTGCCGGCGCCTTGAGTCCGCAAGTGGGATTTGGCGCCACGGGCGGTCGCCAGAAGGGCAGCAACGGTGCGGGAGTTGGCACGTCCAACTTTTATGCCGTCGGGCCGCAGGTGAGTTTTGACTTCGACCTTTTCGGCGGCACCAGGCGCAAGGTCGAAGAGCGCACCGCGCTCGCCGAGCTGGAGAAGCATCGCTTCGATGCGGCCTACCTCACGGTGACCGGCGATGTGGCCAGCGAAGCGATTGCACTGGCTTCGGCCCGTGCACAGATCAAGGCAGTGCAAGTGCTGATTGCCGACGACCAGAAAAACCTGGACCTGGTGCGCAAGGCGCACGAATACGGCACGGCCACGCAAGTGGATATCGCGCTGGCCACCACGCAGCTGGCGCAGGACGAAACCCTGCTGCCGCCGCTGGCGCAGCAGCGTGATGTTGCGCGGCATGCCTTGGCTATCCTGGTCGGCAAGAGCCCGGGCGACTGGACCGCACCGGATTTCGATCTCAGCGATTTTGCGCTGCCGGAAAGGCTGCCCGTGACGCTGCCCTCTGAGCTGGCGCGCGAACGCCCCGACATCCTCGAGGCTGAGGCGCAACTGCATGCGGCCAGCGCCGAGATTGGTGTGGCTACGGCGGATATGTATCCGCATCTGACCCTGTCCGCGTCGCTCACCCAGGCGGGTCCTGGCATCGGAACACTGTTTGGACTCGCCGGCGCGCTGGCCGGGCCGATCTTCGATGGCGGCACCCTGAAGGCAAACCGTCGCGGCGCCGTCGACGGCTATAAGGCATCGCTCGCGGGTTACCAGCAAACCGTCATCACCTCGTTGGGCCAGGTGGCGGACGTGCTGCAGGCGATCAACCACGACACCGAGGAATACGCAGCGCAGGAGCGCGCCTTGAACGCGGCCGAGGCCAGCTTGAAATTGAACCAGCAGGGCTATCGGGTCGGCGAGATCGGCGTGCTGCAAGTGCTGGACGCCGAGCGTGCTTACCAGCGTGCCTTGATTGGCCATATCCAGGCACAGACGGCACGCCACCTCGACAGCGTGCAGCTTTCGATCGCCCTGGGTGGCAACGCCAACGGCGTCTCCGAGCAGCGCGTGGCGTCTCGCGATCAACCCTGAGCAGCGGCGCCGATAGAAATCTTCGACTCACGCGGCGGCTGCCCTGTGCAAGCCGCCCATACGACCAGAGAGCACGACATGCGTTCGTCCGACCATCTTCGTCACACCACCATTTCCCTGGCCCACGGCATCGGTGACATGCCGGCGGTGGGATTCGGCACCCTGATCGCCAACCGCGATGCCGCCAGGCAGGCCATCAAGGCGGCACTGGAAACCGGCTTCCGTCATCTCGATGCGGCAGAACGCTATCTCAACGAAGACGTCGTCGGCGCGGCGATGCAAGAGGTGTTTGCGGCCGGCACCGTGAAGCGCGAGGAGCTCTTCGTCACCACCAAGCTGTGGAACACCAATCACCGGCCGGAACGCGTCAGGCCTGCGTTTGAAGCGAGCCTTCGCCGGCTCCAGCTCCACTACATCGATCTCTACCTGATCCACACGCCGTTTGCGTTCAAGCCGGGCGACGAGATGGATCCCCGTGACGAGCACGACCAGCCCATCTACGACACCGGTGTGACCCTGGTGGAAACCTGGCGCGCGATGGAACGCCTGGTGGACGAAGGGAAGTGCCGCGCCATCGGGTTATCGGACGTCACGCTGCCCAAGCTCAAGGAGATTGTCGAGGTGGCGCGCATCAAGCCCGCGGCGGTGCAGGTGGAGTGCCACCCGTATCTGCCCGAATGGGAGCTGTTGGAGTACTGCCAGCAACACGGCATCGTGCTGCTCGCGTTTGCGCCGCTGGGTCATGGCATGGAGCCGCGCATCACCGACGACGCGGTGATCACCGGCATCGCCCAGCGCGTTGGCAAGACGCCGGCGCAAGTGGCGCTGGCCTGGGCTGCGCAACGCGGCACGGCCTTTCTGACCACCTCGACCAACCCCGCGCATATCGAGGAGAACTTCGCCATCGATTCACTGCCCGACCAAGCGATGCGCCAGATGAACGAGGACATCACCACCTCGGTGCGCTTGAATGCCGTGGTCGAGACTGGTGTTCCTGGGTTCGTGCCGCGGCGTAAGTAAGTGGGCGGACTGCCTTAGAGATCAAGCTCAATGTCGGTCGTGGGGCGTGCACAGCAGATCAGCACGCTGCCACTGGCCGGCGCGCCCACCGGTTCGGTGTCGTAGCGAATCTGGCCGGCAATAAGCGCGGTCTCGCAGGTATGGCACACGCCCGCACGGCACGACCAGCGCACGGGCACATCGCAGGCTTCGGCAAATTCCAGCAGGCTTTGATACCGATCGGACCAGGGCAGCGCCAGGCCGCTGCGACTGAAAGACACCGTGGGACCTTGCCCCGCCGGGCCTTGCGGCAGATGCGGCGACCTGGCGGGCCCTGCAGCGATGCCCGGCGTGATCGACCCTACGCTGCCGAAGATCTCCGTATGCAGATGCGTGGACGCGTAACCCGCCGCTGCCAGTCCGTCCATCAGGTCGGACATGAAGCCAGTTGGGCCGCAGAGGTAAAACTGGGCGTTGCCGGGTACGCCCAGTCGCTGGATCGTCGCGGCGCTGATGCGTTCGGCGACATCGAAATCGTGGCCCAACTGATCTTCAGCGCGAGGCTGGCTAAAGGCGACGAGCGCATGTACATGCGGTAGTGCGCCAAGCAGGCGGCGGACTTCCGATGCAAACGGACGTTCGGCGCCGTTGCGTGCGCCGTAGATCCAGTAGACCTCGCGCCTGGCCGCCGCTCCTTCCGCCACCAATTGATGCAGCATGCCGAGCACCGGCGTAACGCCGATGCCCGCGCTCACCAACACTACCGGATCGTCACCCGCCTGCAGCGTAAACGTCCCGCGTGGCGCGCTGACCTCAAGCAGGTCCCCCGCATGAATATGGCTGTGGATATATTGGCTGCCCTCGCCGGAACCGCGCTTGATGCTCACGCGATAGCAGCCTTCTTCACCAATATTGGAGATCGAGTAGCTGCGCGTGACCGCGCTGCCGCCATCGGCCGCAGGCAGGCGCAACACCACGAACGATCCTGCGGCCGGCGGCGCGAGAAAGGGTGGCTCCGTCGCGGTCAGCAGCAGGGACTTCACCTCGCTGCTTTCCTCCACCACGCTCACTACTTTCAAGGTGCGAAAGCCCGGCCACGCAGCCGGCGGCAGCACTGGTGCGAGCCCGGCGTTGCCCGGCAGGCCCTCGGTATTCGCCAGCAAGGCATCGAAGGACTGCTTCCAGCCAGGACTGAGCGAAGGCTCGCTGGCTGCGCGTTGCAGCCGGTCTTTGGGATGATCGGGTAGGTAGAGCAGGCCATCCACTTCGGCCACCGTCATGCGTTCACGTCCCCGTTCGACGCGCACGATTTCGTCGCCAGCGCCGATCTCGCCTTCCTCGATCACCCGAAAATAAAAGCCTGGCCGACGATGCGAGACGAGCAGGGCGGGCATGCGCGGTTCATCCATGCGTATACCGACGCGATAGCAGGTAACGCGCGGCTGCGATACTTCGAACAAGGCTCCGCCGATGCGATAACGGTCGCCGACGCATACGTCGTCGTCGGGCAGTCCATCGACCGTCAGGTTTTCACCGAACATGCCGTATTCGCCCAGCGTTCGCTGAAGCACCTGTTCCCAGTATCGGTACGAGGCAACCTGGTAAACCATCACCGCACGATGCACGCCGCCGTGGCCTTGCAGGTCGCCCTGGCCGTCACCATCGAGATTGAGCCGGCGCGCCATCACGCGTCCGCTCACGGGGCGTTTCCACACGGCCGTCCGAACGACTTTGCCGCGCCATGACACATCTGCGGGAAGGCCGACATTGACGGATACGACGTGGCTCATGGCTGACAACTCCGCGCACATCAGGGGCAGCCTCGGCGCCCATGGAGTCGACTCACTGCGGAGACGAACGTTTCCCCGGCACGAGCAGACGAATAGTCGCCACCGTCATGATCAGGATGACCAGGTTGCCGCCGATGAACAGATACGGCGCCATCAGGGCGAACGGACCTTGTTCGCCATGCTGGATGAGGCGCAGTGGTGCCGCCGTGAGGGACGTCACGCCAAAGGTGAAGCCCCAGTAGCTCACCGAAAAAGGCTGCTCGCGTATCCATGGCAGCAGGCGCAGCAATACCACCGCGATCATCAGGCCATAGGCCAGCATGGCGTGGATGAACAGGTCCGGCGGACCGCTGCTCAGATTGATGTACGCGATCGCGCCGACCGTCGGCGGCGCCAGCTGGATGCCCAGGGTGGGGCGCATCATCGGCGGCATGGCGTCGGCGGTATAGAGCCGATGCAACAGCACCGCATCGATTGCCAGCCAGGTGAACGCGCCGGCGCCAAACGCCAACTGGCCCCAGTCGGCGTAGCCCAGGTTGGCCGCCACGGCTGCCGCCACGAAAGAGCCGCCCACCACCGGCAGATAGAGCGCGGCGGTGGTACAGGCCTTGTCCCGTCCACCCACCCACAGCGTACCCGTCAGCCACACGGCGAAACTCACCGTGTGAAGGAAGCCGAGCACGAACAGCACCAGCGCGGTGGCGCGTGAATAGGGCAACACGGCGCCGGCCATCACCATGGTGGTGAGGCCGGCCAGTCCCACGAAGCAACTTTGCACGGGATGGCTCAGCTCAGCGAGCGCGGCCGGTCGCGCATAGATCCATTTGGCCGAGGTCAGCACGATCAAACAGATCCAGACCAGGGCCGCCAGGGCGAGCAGTGATTCGCCGACCCACGAAGGCAGTTGCCAAACCTGATGCGCCGCCCGCCAGGCGTTACCCAGGCCGCCAATCCCAAGCACGATGCCGAAGAAGCTCGCAGGAACGACGGGCAACTTGCTCAGTGCCATGGCGAAGGCCTCGATGGAGCGCTGCGGTTTGACGGACGGCTTGCGCCGAAAGTTTCCCGAAGAACGCGCAATCCGAGACGCCACGCCTGAGCTTGCACCCGAAAGACGCTGTCAACCAAGGGGGCACCATAGGCAGGCCATCTGGCCGGCACCATTGCACCAAAGTGTCACCGATACTTTGGTATCGACGCGGTGGGCAGGAGCGGCTTGTCGCATGGCCGGCACCTCATCGCGCAAGCAGGTAACATCGGCCGGTAACGGCCTGATGTAGTTGCACGAGGAGTGACCCATGATTTTCGCCGTGTTCCTTGTTGCCCCCCACGACGTGAAAACCGAGCGCGTCGAAGAAGCCCCCGAACTGCTTGAACGCGATGGCGTGCTGTTTTCCTTGCGTGGCGGACCTCGCCAGCCGCAGACCACCGATCACGTGTGGGATCGGGTGGCCGTGTATGCACCCGACGAACTCAGCGAAGAAGAATTTCAGGACCTGTTCGAGCTCAACCGGCCGCGCGTGCCGGAATTGAACCTGCGGTATTGAGTACGTGCGAAGGCAGGGCATGCCCGGCGGGACCGCGCGCCGTTGGAAGCACGCCGACGCCGTCATGCACCTCGCCAACTCTGTCGCGATGTAAGTCAGGCGCCCTGGCCTGCGCTGGCGCGTCGGTGCACCATCGCGTCAGACCACCCGTGTCGTTCGTGGTGATACGCCGCGGTCATTCGCGGCTGCACGGGTTTCAGCGCACCGTGAGCTGAGTCGGCGCAGCCGCCGATGCAGACTCTGCGGCATGATCGGCCTGCCTGGCGGTAACCACCGGCTGCGGCGCAAGCTGGGAAGGGTAGTCCACGTCCCAATCGATGCGGCCGTTGATGCGGCTGCCCGATACCTCCAGGGCCTCACTGTTGCGAGTCTGCGTGGCAGCTTGCGGGACTGCGTTGGCCAGGGTGTTGTCCGCTGCCAGCAGCGGGGTAGCGACCAAGGTCGCGCCCAACATCAGGGCGGTCGCGAGCAGGTGCTTGGCTGAAAGTGTGCGTTGGATAGATGAATATGTGACGTTCATGATTAGGGCTCCGATAGATAGCGGCGACGAGCACCTTGAGTAGGCTCCCTGCGTCAAGTTCGCATCCCTTCTGGGTGCGTCTTATTTTGTACAAGTACGAATAATAATCGGTGGCGGCGGGAAGTCAAGAGTTTTTGTGCGTAAGTGTATAAAAATATGATTGCGCGTAAGACGGGCCCCGCTGCTTGTCTGTGGGAGCGCACCCTGTGCGCGACGGCCACGCTCGGGCGCGCCGCTCCGTCGGGTTGTCGCGCACAGGGTGCGCTCCCACAAATGGCCGAACCGCAACCTTGACCCACCATTCGTCGGCCTGCGCCCCCTTTTGTAGGAGCGCACTTGTGCGCGACCGCAGCGCTGTGGCGTACCGCTCCGTTGGTTTGTCGCGCACAAGTGCGCTCCTACAAGGGAGCGGCTGCGTCCTTTCATTCGAAAGCCAACACCGTAGGGTCACCCCTGTGGGAGCGCACCCTGTGCGCGACTGCCACGCCTGGGTGTATCGCTTCGTCGGCTTGTCGCCCACAGGGTGCGCTCCCACAAATGG